>DADN01000272.1:700-2688 GCA_002509665.1 Methanobacterium sp. UBA8 | reverse complement strand
AAGGTGAAAACGTGTATCGGATACTTTTATTAGCTTTAGTCATAGGAGTGGTTGTTTTTGTGATAATAAACGATCCTCTAAAAAAATATTGAAAAAATAGGTCTGTTCTCAATTTTTCCTATTCGATTAATCATGATGATTATTCATGAAATCATATAATTTTTTATAAAATGATTATAAATGATAATCTCCGTAATTAAACCAGATTTTTTGAATATATATTCATAGTGAATAATTGATTCCATTACCTAGACAAGAGTAGGTCCTATTACTACAAAAGAGCTGGAACTATCCTATAAAAGCTGGAAATATTCTATAAAATCTGAAACTATCCCCTTATTAATAAATTAGGATAATTCATCCTAAAACCCTATTTACCTACTTTTATGAGTTATTACTGCACAAACTATAAGTAGTGAGATTAATCCTCCCACTACCCAGCAGAGGGGAGAAGTGAATGAAATTCCAGAAATAACCCCAAACCCAATTGCCAGTATGGCCCACATGGCAAAAATAAGGAGAATCAAAACTCCACCTATTATCAAACCGAAAAAAATCACCATACATCCTAATTTAATAGCTTTAATTGTTTTACCATCCCCTTGTTTGGAAGCTTCCGGTGATGCAGACATGCTATTCCCCTGTTCACCATATTCTGTTTCTTTATCATTTCCAGCCAAGTATTGATGGTACTTCATGTTTTATCTCAAATTTGGGTTATTGCTGGGATTTTCTTTATTTTAAGGGTGTTCAATATCTCTTTATAGGCAGACTTATATTCTGATTTAAAATCCATCTGCAATGTCATAACCGGTGCATCTGCAGAAGATAACAGGATATAGATGTAAGGTCCGTTATTATTTTCTCCTTGCCATGTACGGTGCCCCTCATATTGACCCATAGAACCATCCGGATATACCTTCTTTAAATTTGTCAAATTATTCGTGGAAAAACGGATGTTCCCCACGTAGTTATCGGTACTGGTTTGGTTGGAGTTATAGAAATCCACTAGGGTTGAATTTTCAAAGGTGTACTGCACCGCCACTAATGATGAGGGATAACTGAATTTTACATACTGGTCTTCAAAAGACCCATTACTGCTTATTTCCTTATTAGAAGTTCCAGTTGCCCATAATAATCCTACTATAAGCCCTATCACTAAAATCAACAATAATAACACGATGTTAAGTTTTTTAAATCTTATTTTTTTAATCAAATCGCCTCCAATAGGGAGAATAAAATATATATGTCCAATGAAATTTAAATCAATAGTTTATAATGAATTTACAAAGGTAAATGTTTGATATAACAAATATTTTGTAAATATTATAATAATACCTAATAATTGACGAATCTTTATAAGAATATTTCCCCAAATTAGACCCAGATCAAATTCAGGTTTTGAAAAGAAATAATCACATACCTCACATTGATTGTGATTGGTTATATAGTCTTTCCTGAACTTTTTCACTCTCAAGTTCCCTTAAAGCATCTGAAGCTATCCACTTAGCACTCTTTGAATCCATTTTCTTAATTTTACGTGCAGTGATAATTGCCTTTTTATTTAAGGCAATGTTCTTTTTCCCAATATGTCTTAAAGCCCAGTTAACAGCTTTTTTAACGTAATTTCGATTATCAAGTGATTCTTTGATTATTAATGGGAAAAATTGTTCAAATTTTTCATCAGGTGATTTTTTATCATGAACTGCTAACACTGCGATTAAAGCAAATGCCGCCCTCTTTTTAAACTCTTCTTCACTTTCACTCCACTGGAAAATTTTCTGATATGCAAATGGTGTCAAGCGGAACAATTTCATGCAACACTGGTCACATATCTCCCAGTAATCAAATTCAGCAGCCCATACATCCATCTGATCCGAGGTGACCTGTTTAGGATCCTCAATCATGCAAGCCAGTATCCGGGTCTCACGGTAACCTGCCTCCCATAGTCTCGCTGCCAGTTTGTGATTTTTTCCTGCCTTTTTAGC
>DADN01000272.1:0-597 GCA_002509665.1 Methanobacterium sp. UBA8 | reverse complement strand
TTTAACAACCTCACTGATCTTTTCTTATAATTTTTTAATAATTAACCATTATTCTATCTACAGTAGATTTATAGGTCTACAGTAGATTATAGGGGAATTTGTTTAGAGGAGAATGTGTTAAAGATACGATCAAACTTTACGATACAGGTGCAAAAGTATAATTCCATTAAACAATAAAAAAAAATCCATATATCTGTAGATAGGGAAATATTTTTAGAGGGTGGGGTTTTTAATGCTTGAAAGTTTAAGAGACAATCAAAAATTAACCTTACTGGTAATTTCACTGGCCAGTTTCATGTCTTTTCTTGATATTTCCATTGTGAATGTTTCCTTACCCACCATGGCCAAGTACTTCGGTGTGACCACCAACACTATTTTATGGACTATTTTAATTTATATCATTGTTTTAAGTAGTTTTTTAATTGTTTTCGGTAAATTAGCACAGCAGAAAGGTTTTAAAAGGGTTTTTCTCACCGGTTTTCTTGTTTTTATCACTGGTTCGGCATTATGTGCCATCTCCACCCAGTTTCATGAACTGATTATTTTCCGGCTCATGCAGGCAGTGGGTGCCACCATGTTCTCCGGGATCGCCGCGGC
>DADN01000132.1 GCA_002509665.1 Methanobacterium sp. UBA8 | reverse complement strand
GTACTTCAAGTGCGTAAGTCCTAGAGAATATTATGAAGATATCCACGCAAAACAACGAAGAGACGATTTTTTTTCTTAATTTTGGCGACATGTCTGTTTTTCAGCTTTTATCGCTAACGTGCGGACGCGACCTAAACTTATATAGCCTTAAAATATACTTTTTTGTACCCTCTTTTGGTTTTCTGTCAATAACTCTGGATTTTCACCGTAGAATTCATCCATTGTAACATAGGAGAAAGGAATACCTTCTTCTATNNGCGTTATCAATCATTTCAAGACTAAATTCAGTTTGGCTCGGAACTTTATTTCCTCAGGAGAAATTTGCTTTTAAATAACGTGCCTTGTTATCAATTCATTTTTTTTGGGATTGTAATCTCTCATCAATCAAGATTCTCTTTTGTTCCTTAAAATAAGAAAAGAATACACCAACCTGACAATTATTGCTTGACTTGATGAAGTCTTCTGTTATTTGTTTCACTAAACCANNAAAAGGAAATGTGACAAAGTCAATATACTTAATAAACAAAAACAGTATGCTAGGCATTTTTTAATAAAATTTAGATATTAAACGTTAAATATAATATATTTTATATACACTATAAAAATATTGGTCGCTTTAATATGAGGGGTATGAATCAAAATATTTATATTCTATCTTCCTACATCTTTTTTGGTGATTTTATGACAACCTCATATAAAGAAAACACAGATCAGGAAGTTAATTCGACTCCCTCCGAACAAGAATATATTGTTGAATCCTTGAAAGATGATTTTGTTTGTACCAAAAGTGCTTCATCTTCTATATCAATTGAGGAAGATGTAGAGCTACTAGAATTCACCAGAGCATCTGAAAACAGCTTTGAAATATGCTTAGCAGAAGTCTCCATAGTAAAAGGACAAACAAGATATAATAAAGCATACGTAGTCTCAAATGCGATCTATCTTGACATATCTTTGAGTTGGAGAAGTACGAAAAATATCCTGAGCCTTACTATATATTCTCCTACAAACGTCTCATATGGGTCCTATAAACCACCAGCAGGCTCAAATTCATTAGTCTTACGTATAAAACCAAAAACAGGGACATATCTACAGGGAGGATACTGGAAACTCAACGTGTACGGAGCATCAATAAGTGGAACTGAGTACTATACGCTTAGAGCTGCCTATCATACTTAAGCTTCAAAATGTATTAATTATTTTTTTACTATTTATTTTTTTAATAGCAACAGCTGAGGCTACTGAATATACTGTAGAACCTATTCCAAGTGATCAATTCGGGGTTCCAGTTAATGGAGAAAAGGTTGTAGAAGTTCAAATTATCGAAATATCCTACTGGGAGTTTCTTTTGTGGCTGGCCACAGTGAATATCTTAGCGGCAGTTGACTTACTATATTCTAAAAGAATAATTTTCTCAATAGCAGGATATAAAATTGTAAACTCCAGAAACGTACTTGACAATCCCAGCCGTCTTAATATCTACACCTATATTAAAACCAATCCTGGAGCATATATTAGTGAGATTGTAGGAAATATCGGTTTAGACAGGGAAATTATAAAATATCACGTAAAAACCCTTGAAGCTCAGAACAAAATCGAAGCCTATAGAGAGGGTGGGAAGACAAGATTCTTCGAAAATAATTTTACTTATAATGAGGACGAAATGAGAGTTATTTCTGCCCTTCAAAACGTAACAAATCAAAGAATAATTTTAGAAATACTAACTTCTAAGTGTGATACAAATATTTCTCTTGCACATGAACTTGGAGTTTCCAGGGCTACAGTCAGCTGGTATATAAAAAATCTCAGAGAAATTGACCTTATAACAGAAATAAAAGAAGGAAGAAATACAATTTACAGAATAAATCCTGTATATGAACTCGTTGTTGAAAAACATATTAAGAATTTCCAGGATTCTGACAATAACTAGTGCTTCGATCCCACAAAAATTTCTTATTTAATAGGAAAACGTTCATTAAACAACTTCTTTTTGCACTAAAGAAAGATCGGCACTATGCCTTTGATCGGATACATTATTTCAAATCACCTATCTTTCATAAAATAGATTTAAGCTTTGACACAATGCTAAAATCCAGTGATGAGCGTAAAATTAAAAATGACTAGATTTTGGAACCGGGCATAAAGTGTTAATTGTTAGATACTTTGGTAATACAAATTATATAGATGTTTATAAGTTGTAATGTTTGGAATTCAATCGGGTGTGAAAATTAATGATTGAAACCAAAAATCCCGAAGCTTGATCAGTTACTTACAAAATGAGATCTAGACAAGTAATTTTGAGTTTTGGGATCAGCTCTGTAATAAAAGCAACAAAAAGATTATTTATGTAAAATCAGATGAGATATAGTTTTATCATATTCATATAACCGATTTCCTTTTTAATTCCATAAGGTCAGGCAGGAGTGAAATTATTGGGCTCCATATCTCCATATCAGGTTTCCGGAAAATCTAAAAGAAAAAATATTTTATGCCTTATAGGTCTGCATAAATGGAAAAGAAGCGGCGGCTTAAATATCTCTGCTTCAAATGTGAGAGAAAAGTATTTCGTATGTACGCGCTGCGGGAAGACAAAAACAGTTTATGAACCAAAAAATGAATGAAAATTCTAAAAAAGCTCTGAAAGAAAACCAAATCTTTACCTGTTGGTCTGATTTTTATTTATAAATGGGTCATACTATCTCAATTATTTATATGTTTCTACTAATTTTTTTTAATCCCATTAAATTGAGACCTTACTTATGCAGGCGCTTTCTATAAGCGCCCTCTGCCATCGAAAATTTTAAGTTCAAGAGCCTGCAAGGGCCTCTTCCACTTTTTGCAAATTTTTCAGTTTTATATCCACAGGTTATTATTGGGTGAATTACTTATTAGCTCCAGAAAAACTATATAATTTCATTTCACAAATTATTTTGATAATATGCAAAATTTTGATAACAAGCAAAAATTAGAGCCTCTTACCCTGATCTTCAGCCATCAGAATTTTTTTCAAAATACCCCAAATTTAATCCCCAGAGAGATTTTCCCCTGCTGCTCCGTGGAAGGCGGTAAAATTAAATTCATCTCTGGACCCACTCACGCAGGTAAAACCACCTTCATGAGTCAGATTGCC
>DADN01000230.1 GCA_002509665.1 Methanobacterium sp. UBA8 | reverse complement strand
AGTACTTACACGTACTGACGCTGGTGAAAGTGTATTTAAACTTGCTGTTGACGCAGGTTTAATTGAAACCAAACCTATGGCTGATGTAAAACCAGGTCTCGGTCTCTTAGAAAAGCTTGCTACAGACAAAAAAACCAAGAATCAAAAAACAATTGATGAAAGGATCGCAATGGGATTACCTGTCCCATACAAAGCAAGCAGCGAAAAAGAAGACCCACTTGCAAACTTCTAAGTTTGAAAATGTAGGAACTAGTTCCTACTAACTTTTTATTTTATTTTTTTAAATTATATTTCAACGATTATAATTATCATGTGATTAAAATGGACATAATTACACTTTTAGGGGCGATGTGCCTTGCTTATGGTGGTATGTTAGTCCTGTATTATAGGTTACGTACAACTGAAAAACGAAAAGAATTATCTCAGCTTATGTTAAATGGAATAAAAAGCATGCGCCGCGGTAATTTAGATAAAGCGTTAATATATTTTGATAAGGCTTATGAATATGCCATTGAAACAAATAACAGGGAAGAAATGGCGGATGCACTTTATAATATGGGTATAATATACAAAGAAAAAGGGGAAATGAACAGCGCAATAGAATACCTGAACAGTGCACAGAGTGTATATGATGAACTACAAGATAAAGACGGTAGTAAAAAAGTAACAGCTGCCACACAATCAATCCAATAAAATGATATTAGTTTTAATGGAGTTCTGATAAATGGAATCTTTAAATTTAACTCCTGCCGAATCCCTGATTATTATATCTCCTAAAGCCAGCGGAGATAAAATGATAAAATTCACGTTGATGGATTTACTCTTAAAAAAGAGCCTTAAATTAGATATAGGCGAGAAATCCAACTTTTTAAAAGGTTCACATAGCAGTATAATCATTAGTGGGGGGGAATCCTGCCAGTGGCCTTTTAAACCACATGAAGAGATATTAATAGAACTGATTTTGGAGCATCATGAGTTGAGGCTCGATGAATTTGTAAATACATTATACAAAAAAATTGGTTCGCCTATAGAATATAAAAATAGATATGTAAGAGATCCTCTTATTAATAAAGGATATTTTAAAATGCAAAAGAAGATGTTAATGTCTCTTGCTTCTTATAATATGTATTCATTAACTGATAATGGACTTAAAGTGAAGTTTAAAATTAATAAACTTCTTGGTGAGGCAGAAGATCTTAAAAAATGGATGAAAGAAGATTTAGGAAGGGCAAAAGCTTATCTATCTGTTTTAGGATCCCATATACTTTTAACAGATGTTGATATAGAAGATATTAAAAAATTCAATAGAATACTGTCTTACATAAATCCTGAACCAAATACTTGTGAATATTACAGTTATTATCTTTATACTGTACCTTTTGACTATTTAGATGATTATGATAATCTTAAAAGCTTTGATTTTTTAGATATATCTCTACTTGATCATTTCAACTCTTTCGGTGACTTAACTGATAAAGACACATTGGTTAATGGAAGAAGAATAGAAAGAAGGCGGAAAAATAGGGATGTTATTCCGTAATTACGGTACAACCATCACTTTCTACAACAACAGTGTGTTCTGACTGTGCAACAACTGCGTTGCTTTTTTCTCTAAGTACGCGATAAGGATAAACTGCCCTTGATGAAACTAGCATTCTCATTGCTGCATTTAAATGATGTTCACTCAATTGGCTTGTAAGCCATCTACCTGAAAAGTTTAAATTTTTATATTCTTCTTTTATAATTTTTAAAGCCCTTCTTGCATGAATTAGTCTCATGGGTCTGTCTCTTAAGAATTTGAATATGTATGTTTCGTTCATGTCAGTGACTCTTCCAATACCGTCGGTTGCAAATGGTTCTATTGCTAGAACATCTCCTTCTTCTAATTTATGAGGATTATTTTCTTTGATGTTTGGTATTGAGAGCCCTGAATGCAGTATCCATTGATCAATACTATGACCTGCTAAATTGGATATTGGGTTAAATCCTCTATCGTTTATGGCTTTTTCTATGATTTCTCCTACTTTCCCGATTTCTACACCTGCTCGTATAGCGTTTATTCCATTTTCAAGCCCCTCTTGCGATGCGAGTATCATATTTTCGTGCTTTTCACGCAGTTCTTCGGGGATATCCTCTCCAACGAGCACGCTTACGGCAGTGTCTGCAATGTATCCGTTTATATGTGCGCCTAAATCAATTTTAACAACATCTCCAGATTTAATTATATTTTCATCGCCAGCGGGAGATGTATAGTGGGCGGTTATTTCATTTACAGAAACATTGCATGGAAATGCAATGCCTCCTCCAAGTTCTATAATTTGATTTTCAACGAATTCTACAAGGTCTAAAACTTTCATGTCTTCTTTTACATAGTTTACTGCATCTTTCCTGACTTTCGATGCTATTTTTCCAGATTTTTTGTACATATCAATCATATAATCACGTAAATTCAATTTCATTAATGCTTTAATTAGTTTAGATAAAAATTAATGATATAACTACTTAGATTCAGTTTAAATAATAAAGCTTTTATAATGAATGACGTAACTTTTTAAACGCTTAATTTTAGGTATTCGAAAATCACGATTTTTGCAGGCTCTCAACATAAATTAATTATTTTATTAAGTAGCGCCAGAACTATGTAGTCATTCACTATAATTTAGTTATAATCGTTATTTTCTATTTTTTCATTAATAAGTTTTTAAGGATTTGGTTTAATCATAAAAATAGAACATGTAACTTGAAAGTTCAATAAATCAATTTTTTTGCATGTTTCTGCTTTATTGGAATCATAAGACCATTTATTTTTAAGTATGTATGATCTTTTTGGCTTACTTTAGTATTATGGAATAGTTTAATAAAGTAAATGTATAAAACTCAATTAATAAATGCACTAATCTTTTAAGGATAGATTAGGGGGTTAAAAAAATTCCAAATAATAATAAAAATGAGGTTGGTTATATCACGGGCTCTTTCCCAGCTTTTTTATTTGGTGGAAACATATCGCAAGTTTTTATAGCAGTTATAATAGTTTTAATTTTAATTTTGGGTATTTATACCATTTACAGGAAAAGAAAGTCATCTAGAAAGGCTGAAGAACGTCTTTCAAGTTTAAGAAGAGAATTTAATTATGTAAAAGAAGAAAGTTTTAATGAAATTGAAGATGATTGGCTAGAAAATAGATTAAATGCTGATGATCCTGATTTGGAAGATTTAGTTTCTGTGAATAAGAAGTAAGTTTAATATAAGTTTATTTAATGTAATTATGCTACTTTTTATTTAACTTATTCAATTTAATGTGCTTATAACTCATGAACGCTAATTTTATTTATTTTAAGGGTTAAAATTCTAAATTATTTATATGGGATTACTATATATAAATGTAGAATTAATTAAAGGCCACCTGAATGACTAAGATTATATATAAACTTGGACAAAAATATTAAAAGGTGAAATCATATGGCTGCATTCGATATGACTGCAATATCACAAAACATCGTATGGATAATTATCGTGGTAATTGCGGCAATTGTTGTTATAATTGCATTTAGTGAATGGAGAAAAGTGAGGGAAGCTCAAAATAATGTAGCACTTGTTGAAAAGCAGGTTGAGCTTAAAAAAATCTCTTTAGTAGAAAAAGATCTTGAAACAAAACGTATGATGGAGAATGTAATTCCATTACCTAAAGATCAGCAGGAACAACTTGCTAATATTAGACAGGGTACTTCTGATATCATGCACAAAGTAGGATACCTTCACAGTGAAATAGGTGAAAGAGTAGCACGCCTTGAAGCTAAAGCGGAATATGGAAAACTCCAGAAATTGATGAAAGACCTTGAAAAAAAAGAGTCAGAACTTGATAAAAAAATGGAAGATAGTGTCAAAGGGAGGAAATAACCAATGGGACCGCTAGAACTATTTGCAATCCTTGTTTTAGCTGGTGCAATAATCGTGCTTTTGTATTACTACCTTCAAGAAACAAAGAGCACTTCTTTGGTAGGTGTACGATCCAGTATTTCTCAAATGGGCAGTAAAGTATCTGAAGGGATACATATAAATAATAATACAACTTCTCAAACCCCTGAAGGAGATAAGAAAATGTCAGGAGTAAGTGAAAGAGTTTCTGAAATGAGTGAAATGTTAAAAGGAAAAGTTAACGTTCCTATAAGCACTGATAGTTTATCTGGAAGAATTGATGAATTTTTAGATGAGCAAAGCGACAGGCTAATAAAAGATTGGGAACTTGCCACTAAATCAGATGTAGGTACTCTTGAAAAGAAATATGATAAAGTTTCCAGAGAGATAGATGACCTGGAAAGAAGATTCAATGAATACAGGGGACATGCCAACAAAAAATTTGAACACATCGAGGAGCGGCTTAAAAAATTAGAAGGTAAAGATGAAGAAGTTGAATAATTGAAATTCATTTTCCTTTTTTTAAATCGATTATTATGATTGATTATGGGACAATAATAGTATATGTTGCAAGTATTCTTTCTTATTTTGGAGCTATAGTTATTTTTTATGGAGGTATAAGGGCAGCAATTGGGGTACTCTCCATTGAAATACTTAAAAAAGAAACCAGTTATAATGCTGTGAGAATGGATTTTACTCCTAAAATTTTAATTGGCCTGGAGTTTTTTATTGCAGGGGACCTTATAAAATCAATTTTAGAGCCAAATTTAAACCAGGTAATTATACTGGCTGTAATTGTAGCAATCAGGACAATTGTAGGCTTTTCTTTAGGTAGAGAAATTAGAGAATTGGAAGATACGAATAAAAAATAACTATTATGAGCTATAATGTTGTAAATTGTGCAATAAATTGGCTAAATTATATATTATATCACCTGAAAATTTGATTTTAGTGATACATTTGCATAAATGGCAGTGCCGTATTTAATTAATATTAAAAATATTCTAGTTTAGCGCAATTAACTTTAAATAGCTTAATTTACTAATTATGTTTAATGTATTAGTTGAAATTAAAATTTAATTTTTATTAATAGACTAAGAGAAACCTTTATATACTCTTAGGTACAAACCATGATAGTACAGCGGGGTGGGGTAGTCTGGNNGTTCAAATCTAGGCCCCGCTACTCATTTTTAATTTAGCTTTAAAAACTCAAAATTTATATTCAAGTTCAATTTTACTCTATTTCATGAAACTTAGTATATTTTTTTTCTAAAGTTTTATAAGTTGTTGTTTATAAATAATTCTTAAAGGGGGCGAAGCCCGCTTAATTTAGATCAATTCACTCAAAAATTCTTTGAGTGGGTTTTGGGTAAGCCGAAGAGCAGCTACCGGTTTCTTGCTATGCAAGTTAAACTGAGGAAACTCCATCCATCATACAGAACCATGATGTCGTGAGGCATATGCTGAGAAGCATGACTCTGGAGCAGAAACGAGACGTCTTTTGATAGATGAACATGATGCATAAGCTGATGATATCAAAGGGAACGGTGAAACGGCCATTTCGTGGGATGTAAGGGCAAATACTGTCGATGAATCCTGTATGAGGCAGAGGTAGCTCGCATAGATGAATGCTGCTAAAACAGGAGGTGGGTTACTCTCGGCATACCCCAACTACTCAAAAATGCAAAGCATTTTTGGTACTTGCAAATCGGAGATTTGCAACCGTAAAAAAATCAAAGATTTTTTTACATGCTCACAAAATTTTCAATTTTGTGGCAGTGAAAATTGAAAATTTTCACATGCCCCGACAATTCATAGAATTTTCGAGGGCTTTTCAAAAAAGGGTGAAATCAAAATCCTCACTCAAAAATAGAAAATTTTTGAGTTCCGGTAGATCAAAAATCAAAACGAATTCTATTTTAATTCCTCTTTAAATTCCAAAAATTCTCATTTGAATCCTTTTTTACTAAATTCTACTAAGATTTCCAAACAATTTGATCGTAACTCACTACCGTTCGGAGATCGAAAATCAAAATTGAATTCTATTTTAATTTCTATTCAAATTCCAAAAAATTTTAATTTGAAATCTCTTCTTTAAATTTTAATAAAAATTTCAAAAATTGAGATCCCCTCATTCAGGAATAAGATGGAACATTTAATAGTTAATCTAATGTTTTCTTTTAACTGAAATAATAACAAATATATGCTCCAATTAACATAATATTCACATTAAACTATTACTAGCTCTATAAAAATCTTAAAAAGGAGTTAAATATGTCTGAATTATCAACTTTGCTCTTTGATATACTTCCATTAGCATTTGGTGCAGCAGTAAGTCCTACTGTGCTTATAGGGATTATTCTGATTTTATCCATATCAGAACGTCCTAAATTAAGTGGAATTGCTTTTTATGTTGGATCTATAATTATACTGCTTATCGTGGCTGCTGCAGGAATATTGCTGGGGAAAGGAGTAGCCGTCGCGTCAGGTAAGCCTCCATCTATGACATCAGCTTATCTTGACCTTGCCATTGGAATATTTCTGATCCTACTTGGAATCTGGAGGATCAATAAGAAGGGCAGCGACGCGCCGGATAAAGGTAGATTCGGAGGCAAATCAAAATCAACTGTCTCTGATTTTATAAAATACATGATTTTAGGTTTAGGAATGTTTACTGTTAATTTTACAACTACTGTGCTTGTATTTGCTGCAGGTAAAGATATTGGAATTTCCAGTGCAGTTATCACTGACAAGGTAACTGTGGTGATTGTTCTCACTTTAATTACACTGCTTGTGGTTGAAATTCCGCTTTTAGTAGACTTTACAATGCCAAAACGTTCTGAAAAAGTTTTGGGAGTTCTTAATGTTTGGATGCAGAAAAACAGCCGTTATTTAATGGCGGCTGTTATGTTTGTATTTGGAATTTACTTAATGATAAAAGGGATAAGAGTTTTATTTTAAACTTATTCTTTAAAATTCTCATAAACTCTTAATGACTTAGAGAGTGCATCTGTTTCTGCTATTAAAGCTCCCATTAGAATAGCCAGAAGTAACTGTTCTTTTTTGGCTCCAAATTTCTCTGCAACTTTAAGATGAGTTAGCAAACAATTTTCAGCCCCTATTGCAGAGGCAGCACCTATGGCCACAAATTCTTTTGTTAAGGGAGGTAATGCATCATCTTTATTTATTGTTTCTACTTTTTCATAGTAAGCCTTTAATGCAGTTGGTTTTTCCGCCAGCACCTGAAAAATCTTGGGAACAAAGCCAAAATAGTTCTCAATTTTTTCAAATATTTCATTTACATCTATATCTTCTTTCATATTGACCATCTCATTAATTCAGCTGATCTTATGGCTATTCTATTATTTCTATATTATGAAATGTCCAATTTTGAATTGGAATGGCTGAAAAAAATAAATTCTAAAAAAAATAGAAATATTTTAAGGAGGTATTATTGGAATTAGTATGCTTATAAAAGTCTATATTTATAAAAATTCATAACTTTGACAATATTTCCTTCAAATATATACATAACTTTGTATTAAACTACTCGTAAGTTAACCTGCTTTAATTAGATATAAAGTATATATAATAAAAAGCATACTTGTAGGAATATATTTGATTTATTTGAGCATTTATTCTATTTAATTATTTTAAAATAAGTACAGATATTAAAAATATTTTCAAATTTTAATTTGATGAATATCAATTTTTGATTAAAGTTTCAGTTGCTACGTATTTACTTGTGGCGGCACCTTTTTCACAATAGTAAAACCGGTTTAGTTTATATTTTATTTCATTGGGACAGTGCAAACATAAACATCCTCTTTTATCGATTTCACATTCTGTACTGCCTCGTGAGCAGAAGAAGAATTCATCTTTATTTTCCAGGCATTTATTATATGCTGGGCATTCGGGGCAGCGGCATCTTGCTGCGTTTTCTTCTGTATCCGGTACAACTCTATTATTGTCCATTTTAATTACCATATTATCTTTAATTGAGCAATTGATTTCCATTTAATGCTATTTTTAAATATGACAATTTTTGAGATATTCAATGAATACTTTAAACAGCATGTTAATGAAACAGCATTTAATAATAATTTATATTCTAAAGTTAATAAATATTATAAAAGTCTAAAAAATGTGGGGGAATGTTATTGGTAGAAATTGGTTTTAAACTTGGAAGTGAAGTATTTGGACCTCAAGAACTTATAAATTATGCTAAACATGCTGAAGAGGCAGGGTTTGATTTTGCAAGCATATCTGATCATTACCATCCCTGGTTAAGTCAACAGGGTAACAGCCCTTTTGTCTGGAGTACCCTTGGAGGGATCTCTCAGGTAACTGAAAATTTAGGGTTAATGACTGGAGTTACATGCCCTACAATTAGACAGCACCCTGCTTTAGTAGCTCAAGCCGTGGCCACAACAGCTACATTAATGCCTGGAAGGTTTATTTTAGGGGTAGGCTCTGGTGAAAATCTTAATGAACATATTTATGGAGATCACTGGCCGCCAGCACCAATAAGGATTGAAATGCTTGCAGAGGCTGTAGATGTTATAAGAACTCTGTGGCAGGGAGGAATGCAGGACTATGACGGATGTTACTATCACGTTGAGAATGCACAAATTTATACCCTTCCTGAAGAGCTTCCTCCGATATATATGGCTGCAGACGGGCCGATAGCTGCAGCTACTGCCGCGGCTAATGGCGACGGGTTAATTGTAAGCGGCGGAAAGAAAGAAATTTTAGATATTTTTAATGAAAAAGGAGGAAAAGGCAGGCCTTCATATTCTGAATTTTCACTTAGCTGGGCCGAAACCGATGAAAAAGCAGTGGATTTGGTTCATAAATACTGGCCTTTAATGGCTGTTAAAGGAAATTTAAGCTGGGACATTCCTACACAGACACATTTCGAAGAACTAGCAAAGAATGTTAAAAAAGAGGATATACCTGAAAGTATTCCCTGCAGCTCTGATCCACAGGTGCATATTGACATAATAAAACAGAATATTGACGCTGGTTTTGACCGTATCTGCATTCAGCAAATAGGAGACAACCAGCATGAATGTATTGAATTTTATAAGAATAAAGTACTTCCTGAATTTAAATAGGTAATCTTAATTTAGTAGTAATTGAAAAAAAGAATATTTCAGAGATTTAAGGATTAAAAAAGTGGTTTCAATGCTTAATAGCATCTTTCATCTTGTCAAAGAATCCTTTATCTTCAATATAGATTTCTTTGCCGCTTATATCGGCAAATTCCTTTAAAATCTCTTTTTGTTTATTGCTTAATTTTTTAGGAACAATAACTTTTGCTTTAACGTAAAGATTTCCTTTACCGTTCCAGCGTAAATGGGGCATTCCTTTACCTTTAATGCGGAATGAAGTGCCTGGTTGTGTACCTGCCGGGATTTTTAAGCTTACTACTTCTTCTCCTATGGTTGGAATGTCTACTTCATCCCCAAGAGATGCCTGTACAAAACTTATAGGCTGTTCGTAGATTAAGTCTGAGCCGTGTCTTTCAAATAGTTCGTGCGGCTTAACAGAAATCATAACGTAAAGATCTCCTGATGGGCCTCCTTTAATACCTACATCTCCTTCGCCAGAAACCCTGAGGCGTGATCCATCTTCAACTCCTGGTGGGACTTTTATATGAATTGTATTGGTTTCTCTTACAATTCCTTTTCCACGGCATTCGTGGCACGGAGCGTCAACAATTACTCCTTCACCTCTACAGTCCCTACATGGTGCTACATTAACAAATTGACCAAAAGGAGTCCTGTTTATATGCTGTACCTGTCCTGTACCTCCACAAGTTGCACATTGCCTTGTTTCAGTTCCGGGTTCTGCCCTTGTACCTCCACAGGTTGGACATACTTTTTTACGAGGTACTTCTATGTCGGTTTCAAGTCCAAATGCTGCATTTTCAAGCGTAATATCCAGTTCATAAAGGACGTCATTTCCTCTCTGTGCCTGGCTTCTCCTTCGACCTCCTCCAAAACCGAACATATCAAATATGTCCCCAAAGTCGAATCCAAAACCTTTAAAGATATCTTCAAAGTTTATATCTCTGAATGCATCCTCTGTAGAGTATCCTCCCATTCCAGCATGTCCAAACTGGTCATAAGTGTGTCTTTTATCTTCATCTGAAAGAACAGCGTAAGCTTCACTTATTTCTTTAAATTTTTCTGCACATTCTGGGTCATCACTTACATCTGGATGATATTTCATTGCTAATTTACGATATGCCTTTTTAATATCTTTTTTATCTGATCCTTTCTCTACTCCGAGGATATCGTAATAATCACGCTTTTCTGCCATATTAATCTTACCTTCACCTTTTAATCAATTCATGATAAAAATTAACTTTATTTATTAAAAACCTCTATTTTGGAGGGATTGCGTTTCGAAAATCAATGTTTTCGCTTATTTAACT
>DADN01000131.1:1226-16867 GCA_002509665.1 Methanobacterium sp. UBA8 | reverse complement strand
TTTATTAAAATATATAATTATTTGTATTATACTATGATTAACTTTACACATATATAAATTAGAGGTTTAGGCCAGCAGATAGTAAAATTAAATTTAAAAAGTAAAAAAAAGTACTTCAATATTATTAATAGACCCTAATTAATCAATTTTAGTGGATTAGATCATATAAATACCGAATTGAGAATAAATAGATAAAAAATAGCATTTAAAGAGTTATTAACCAAACATATTTTTTTTAAGTGTCTACTTTTCTTTTAAAATAAACTCAAAAATTAAGGAAACATTAGTACAAAATTTTTAATATTATTATGTATAAAAGTATTATTATGTCTAATCAAAAAATGAATAATAAACAAAGAGTTGAAAGCCCATTTAAAAAACCAGAAATCATAACAGAAGGGTATTTAAACATAATAGAAAATACATTAAAATCATTTAAAAAACAAAAAAAGGAAGATATTCGCTATTTAAACAATATTGAATCTTTATTAGAAAATTATAAGAAAGAACTAGAATATATGGACCAGAAGAACAAAGAACTGTATGATAATGTTATAAAATTAATTGAAAATAAAAAAAACATGGATAATAAGGTTAAAGAAGATTTAAAAAAAACAGATAAACATATTCAATTAATTCAAATCCAAAAAGAATTATAAATAGCATTTTTAATTATACTTAATAGCTTAAATTAATTTCATAAATAAATTTGTTTTAAAATCCAGCCAGATTTAAGTAGATATTAACACATTTAGTTTATAATTAGTTACTGAATTATATAATCTATTAAAAGATGTAATTCTTGAAATCTATTTTAAAGTTTATCGAAATAGATTGAAAAATTCAATCATTTTAAATTTACCCCTAAATTCCCATTATAGTTTTGAAACATAAATAAAATTAATTTTAAAGGTCAAATACTTTGATTAGAGTAATAATATATAGCCAGAGAGCGTAATACTATTATACCCGTATAGAAAAGCTTATTAATGATTTAGATACAATATGTTAGTATATTTCCAAAGTGTAACATTTCATACTGATTACATAATCCCGGATAATACTGAATATTTCTGTTATTTTTATTAATTTCGAGGTGATAGATAATGAAAAATACTGTAGTAAATTGGTGGAACATTATAGTCAAATTAAAAAACGACAATTCGTTATGGGACTATCTAGAACCTGCAGAGATGATGGAAATCGTGCAAAGAATGAAAGAAGCAAAAGAAATGATAACAGGGTTAGATAAGTATATTACTATAGATATAAGGCCTGCACTGCAGAAATTGAATTTTTATTAGCCTAATTTCTATATCGCTTGCTTTTATATTAACCCTCTTATTTTTCGTTTATAATTTAACAGATTATTTTTAAGGTCTGATCATAATTTAAAATATAGATAATCCTATTCTAAGATAACCAGACACCATAACCATTTTTAAACAAATCTACAAGAGAATATACCAATTAAATTACTATTTCAACATAAATTCTCCTTAATAAAATATATTTAAAAGTTTAGAATTAAAGATTAATCTTAAGATTATGTAGATCAGCATACACTACTTCTTAATTCGTTATTAACTATAATCTGAATCTTAAATACATAAATGTATATAATACTAAATCTAAATATGTTAATACTAGAAGTTTTTTTTCTTGGAGGTTAAAAAGATGTCAGAAGAAAATGTGGTATACATTGGAAATAAACCTGTAATGAACTATGTTTTAGCTGTAGTAACTCAAATGAATGGCGGAACTTCAGAAGTTATGTTAAAAGCACGTGGAAGAGCCATAAGTAGGGCGGTTGATGTCGCCGAAATTGTAAGAAACCGATTTATAACAGAAGCAAAACTTGGAGCCATAGGTATCAGCACAGAACAAGTATCAAGTATGGAAGGATCAAACAGTAATGTTTCAGCTATCGAAATACAACTCAGCAAATAGTAAACTAAAAATTCATATAGAACCTCTTATTTAAAGAGAAATTTTTTTTCTCTTTTTAAAAAAATTTTAATTCATAAAAGCTGTTTTTTAAAAGGAATATCAAATTAAAGTTTCATTTAACTATTTCTAACTAAAAAATAAATTATGTATTACCACTTAATTTTACAAACTGGTACAGATATGTACTAAATATTTAACAAAAATTACTACTATTTTCAGTAAAAAAGTTTATATTTGATTAAAAACATCTTCATTATATCCCTTAATTACGATTATATCTATTTAGAATCCAGTTTTAACCATTTAAATCAGGATTCATATTTCTTTTTTAATAAAAGTTGACTAAAATGGAGGTTTTCATACATTTAGAATAGCCTATCTCCGTTTATATTGTTAAATTATATCTAATATCAAAAATTGGAATGACCACAAATGAAATTCAGGAAAAAGACAGAAAACAAAAATGAATCAGAGGATTATTTAAAAAAGGCAAGTAAATGTAGCCCAAAAGGGTTAAAAGAACTACTTCAACAAATTGAAGCCGAAATTGCAGTATGTAAAGGGAAAAATCATGATCTCTTAATAGCAAAGACCATAATTACCAGCAGATTAGCTTCAATGAGAGATAGTGGTAAAATACCATTATAACCTCTCATTATTTCTATAATTTTAAAAATAAAAGCATTTATTTAATTATGTAGCAATCAATTGCTAAGTAGTTCCAATTTAATTTACTACTCCTTTAAATGTACCAGTTTTCATGTCTGTTAGTCATTAAATTTGACAAACTGTTATCATGAACAAAATTAATAATTCACGGACCTGGAAATGTCAATATTACGCTTATATAACATGCAAAAACATTTACTGCGTCTAAATTAATAAAAGAGACCTGTTTGGTTATTGAATTTAAATACACAATATAATATTCGAGCAATGAGCGTGAAATATATTTTAGCCCATAAAAAATTATTATGCAAGTTAATATTTATTTTGCTGCAGTGAGTGGAATTTTCCAGATGTAACCAATTCTTTTTGAGGCTTCGGATCTCTTTCCTTTCTTTTTATTTTCGTTTACGTAATCTTCACTACCTTCCCATTTTTCCACATTTTCATCAAGGAATTTGGCTATTTCTTCACTGTATTTTCTTGTTCCAATTGTGTAGTAATCAGCTTCATTACGGATATAACTAATTCCATCACCTTTTTCTTCCATAAAGTTTGATATTTCAATTAATTTTTCATAAAACTGTGCATCTACCATTTAATTTTTCTCTCCTTTTAATAATTTAATTATACCATATACTAAACTTTAGTTCTAATCTTAAAATTTTTCAGATATGGTAAAATAAGCAATGTTATTTATGTTTTATACATATATGTTTCTTTTTATTGGACTTAAATAGAAAAATTTAAATTGGGAATTTAAGGTGACATATTACTTTTTTAAAAACAAAGATAAAAATTTTTAAAATAATGAAAAATTGTTTATCATAGTGATTTTACAAATTATTGCATAATTTATCATATTGAACATATAATACTGGACATCCAACTATAATTTAGATAGCATGTACGAATAACTATTTATCAAAAGGTTAAATTATTATTAACCATGTCAAGAGAAAGCGTTTACAGGCGGTACATTCCTGCAGTTATGCCCAAAAAAAATAATTGCGCATACTGGTTCGTGTTTAACCAGGATAAATTGTTGATAACTGATAAAAATGATATTAAGATTCCCCATGTAAAAAGTATGGAAGAACTTGATATTTTTCCAATTAGAACCCAGTATCTCGGAACATTAGATGGATATCCCTGTTACTCTGCAGAAGTTAATTCTGAAATGAATGAATTGAAAAAAATGAATTTTAGAGATTTACGCTCATTATACGGTGTTTTAGATGAAGATATATTCCTCTTGGCAGGAAAAGCTTTTCAGATTGTAAACTGGGATCAGACACACCAGTACTGCGGTAGGTGCGGCACTCAGACAGAAGCTGTGGAAGGTGAAAATGCAAAGATTTGTCCAGAATGCGGATTTATAAGTTACACACGTATTTCTCCAGCCATAATAACCGCAGTATTAAAGGATGATAAAATTCTCCTGGCCCGCGGCAGTAATTTCCCCGAAAACTGGTACAGTATTATTGCAGGTTTTGTAGAACCTGGAGAGACCCTTGAAGAATGTGTAACACGAGAAGTTATGGAAGAGGTAGGCTTAGAGGTTAAAAATATAAGATATTTTGGAAGTCAGCCATGGCCATTCCCTCATTCGTTGATGATTGGTTTTATATCAGATTATAAAAGTGGCGAAATAAGCGTTGATAACTATGAGATAACAGATGCAAAATGGTTTGATGTGAATAATCTTCCAGAGTTACCTTCAAATATGAGCATATCCCGAGAAATTATAGACTGGTATATAAACTCAATGAAATCAAAACAGCTTTAAACTATTAATAATCTAATTAAAACCATAATTAACGCTTTAATTCTGAAAATGAATATCTCCATTATTTTTGACAACCGTAATTTTTATCTTTATAACTGATCTATATTAGTTTAGTTAAAAACTACTAAATTTAGGATCTATTAATATGAATGAAATATCAACCAACCTCATCGAATCATTGAAAACCATGGGTATGGCCGAATACGAGGCAAAAGTGTACTCTACTTTAGTATTATTTGAACGTGCAGAAGTTAAACGGATATATGAATATCTAAACGTGCCTAAACCAAGCGTATATCAAAGTTTAAAAGGATTAATGGATAAGGGCCTGGTAATGATGGTCAGTTCCAAACCTGCAATTTACAGGGCCGTTCCACCAAAGATAGCCCTTAAACATCTTATAGCAGTCCATAAAAATGCAGAAAAAAGTGCGCTTAAAGAACTGGAACATCTTGAAAAAAGTAATTTAGAAACTGAAGATTCTGAAATTATATGGACTCTTTTCGGTGAAAATAATGTAGAACACAGTATGGAAGAGTTAATGCATAAAGCCAAAAAGTCAATAAAGCTCCTACTCCCTACAGAATATATAGATTTTCTTTCATTTGTAAGTAACAAAGACATAAAAATTGAATTATTAATATTTGGAAAGGACACTTCCATTGCAAGTCGTTACAACTTAAAAAACTTAACTGTGCATGACGGGCAGGAAATAGATGTTTTAGACTTCGGTGATCTTTCCAAATATTTAGATAGCCTCCCACTACCTCCAGAACAGTATGCCAAATCCATATTCATATTCATTGATAATAAAGAGTTCATGTTTGTACCACCCTATCCTGGAAAGACCAAGTCAGGTGTTACATCAAAAAATCCTTACCTTATAGGTCTTGTGAATATAATAGCTGGCGCAATATGGGAGCACACC
Organism: Methanobacterium sp. UBA8; assembly: GCA_002509665.1. Lineage (GTDB taxonomy): Archaea > Methanobacteriota > Methanobacteria > Methanobacteriales > Methanobacteriaceae > Methanobacterium_D. The sequence goes on along the minus strand of DADN01000131.1, from coordinate 11,534 downwards.
CCAGAAGTACCATTAGAATAGAATAAACTATCTTTTTAAATTTTAGAAACTCAAACATTCCTATTTTAATTATAAATTGACATTTATTCTTTTACAGCTTGTTTTAAATATTATTTTAGATATTTACAAGTTTATTTGAAATTTTGATAAGTAGTTTTTAACATAACTACTATCCAAAAGTTTATATACCTAGTAGTCCTTTATATATTTCTTTACGTAGTTGTCACGTGGATAACTACCATGCTCAATTATTCAATTAATTATTCAATATAACAATTTAAAAATTAGGACGGAGATTAATGATAAAAGGGATAACAGAAATCTTTAAAAATGATATTAAAGCCATTATACGTAACCCAGTAGTCATATTTGTATTAGTAGTAATTATCTGTATACCTACACTTTATGCATTACTTAACATGCAAGCAACATGGGATCCCTACAGTGAAACTCAAAATATTAAAGTCGCTGTAGTTAACAATGATTCCGGTTATACCACTAATGGTACATACTATAACGTTGGAAACACGTTAGTTGACGAACTGAAAAACAATACCAATTTTAGCTGGCAGTTTGTTGACAAAGATACTGCCTTAAATGGAGTTAAAAATGGAACATATTACGCGGCACTCATAATTCCAACTAATTTCAGTGAAGATTTACTTTCAATTGAAACTACAACCCCTCAACAGGCAAAAATACAATATATATCTAATGATAAATTAAATCCAGTTGCACCACGCCTTACGAATGCCGGAGCAGATGAGATACAAACTAAAATTAATGGTGAAATAGTTAAAACTGTGGACGGAATTATTTTTGGTAAGCTTGCTGATGTAGGAGATGTAGCTAAAGAAAATAAAGCAGAATTCCTTAAATTAAGGTCATTTGTAAATGAGTTAAATGGAAAAATAAGTGCTATAAACTCAGATATATCCGAAGCAAATTCAGATATGAGTACCATACAGGAAATATGGCCTAAAGTTAGCGCAGCGTTGCCAGAGATACAGAACTATTCCAATGCTATAAGGAAAAATTATGATTCACTGTATAATCAAATTGAATCCAACCCTCAAGCAGCTTTAAGTAAAGTTCAAAACATGGAAACACAGCTAAATACAACTATAACTGGCCTTAAATACGTTGATGCTATTTTAACCACTTTATACAATGCAACAGGGGATGCTCAGTTAAAACCAGTCATCACACAAATTGAAACTGACATTGGCTATGGAAATCAAGCATTAGCTGTATTACAAAAGATAGAAACTGCTATAAAAGAAGGTAAAAACCCAAAAGGAGAACTAGTACAACTAAAAACCTTAATTGACGAAATGGATGACGGAGTAAATACTCTCGTAGCTAACAAAGCAAGTATAAATCAAAAAATCAACAGTGCAGCATCCAAGTTAAGTTTGGTCAACTCAAAATGGCCTACAGTTAAAAGCGCCATACCAATAGCCGCAGCCAAACTAAACTCAATAAATGTAGCAGACATAGATAACTTAATAGCATTAGCAGATACTAACCAGGGTGATGTTAAAAATTACTTTGAAAGCCCTGTAGAGTTAGATAAAGAAAGCATGTATCCTGTTGATAACTATGGATCTGCTCTAGCCCCATTCTATATACCAATATCCCTCTGGATAGGATGTATTATAGCCGTGGCAATGATAAGCATGAGGGTAAAAACAGGCAAAATATATAATGCCGCCAGCGTCTATCTTGGAAGAATGGGAATCTTCTTAATAATAGCCATACTACAGGCATTATTAGTTGCAATTGGGTCAATATACCTGCATGTGCAGATTTCATCAACACTGCTGTTTATTTTGACCACGCTGTATATTGGCGTATGTGCCATGATAATCGTCTATTCAATGACATCTGCATTTGGAAACGCCGGAAAAGCACTTGCAATCATAATACTTGTGCTGCAAATTACTGGAACAGCAGGAATTTTCCCACTGGAAATACTGCCGCCATTTTTCCAGGCAATACATCCATATCTACCCCTCACATATGCAGTTGGAGCTCTAAGAGAAGTAGTTGCAGGAGTCATATGGAGTACATACTGGTACAATATCCTGTATCTGACCATATTCCCAGTTATAGCGTTTATTCTAACATTATTGATTAAAGAAAAGGTAGATAAGCGTGCCCAGTGGACTGAAGAGAAATTAAAGGAAAGTGGTTTATTCTAAGCCAAATTTGGCTAAATAATTCCATTTCCTTTTAATAATGCCATACTGGCATTTTTATATTTTCTAATTTTTCTAATTTTAAACATGGACATATTACAATATTTAAACCTTTCAAATTAACTAATTCAAATTAAAACACGTTTAAATATAATTTTAATGGTTTAAATCATCGGACACTTCTCTCCCAAGTGATTATTATTCAATATAATTACTGAATTAATTTCCGATAAATATATATTAAATATAAACAATATTTTATTACTTAGCCGTGTGTTTTTATAAAAATTATCTTTTTAATAGAAATTAAGTTATTAATCAACATTAAAGGAGGTTATATTACATGCCACTTCCAGAAAAAGAATATCAAAAGTTAATTAACATTCTAAAAAGATATAAAGAACAGTACTCCTTAACCATGGAAGAAGATCTAAAGGACATAATTGAAAGTATAGAACTAGATGCAAAAATAAGCCATAAAAATTTAAATAAAGCCAAAATAAAAGTGTTAAATACATTCAAAGGGCCGGAAATTGGCGTTACATTTGAAGATTAAAATTACTGTTTATTTATTTCAAAAGATTCTCTTCTGATTAAATTTTGATGATTTAAAATGTTTAAGACTCTTTTTACAAATTTTGTATTTAAATTTGGTTTTCCACGCTTCAATATTTGTTCATTCGAATGATACATGCTCCAGAAGCAGCTATAAATTCATCTGCAATTACAAAATACGGATATTTTTATTTTATTCCGTGTTAGAATCTCCGCAAAATGGACATCTATGTTTATCCTCTAACTCAAAATTCTCACTGTCCAATACTTTTATTCGGCTTGCTCTAGGGAACACATAATTATTTCCACAGCTTTTACATTTTACAGTTTCACCATTTATATAAATCATGATTTAACCCCCAAACAAGTATTTCATTTTTTGAAATACATGCAAATTATATTATTATATATATCTATTATTACTTACATTAGGTCATCAAAAAAACAGTTACTATGATGACAAGTGTTTAATTTAGAATATACATTTATGGTTTATTTACAGCATAACTCTTTGATTAAAGCTTAAAATATCAATAACTTCCATAAAAAATATATTGATATCCCTATTTATTTTATTTATACATATCTGGCCCAGTAAGACAATTGCAACAGGTTTAAAAGAATCAACAAATCAAAAATAGCATAAACAATTAAAATAAGATTAATTCCTAGAGGGTGTAAATTGCAGAATATATCAGAAAGAGAAGAAGTAGGTAAAAAAGCATCATATGTGGCCATATTTGGAAATATAGCCCTTACAATATTTAATATAATTATTGGAATAATTTCAGGAAGTACTGCGCTTGTAGCTGAAGGGTTCCATACATTATCCGATGTTTTAACTTCCATTATAGCATTTATCGGATTTAAAATAGGTATGAAACCCGCAGATGAAGATCATCAGTACGGACATGGTAGAGCTGAACCAATTGTTGGACTTATCATAGTCGTATTTCTGGCAATTGTAGCTTATGAAATAATATCTGGAGCTTATGCCAAGATTATGCTTGGAGAAGCAGTTATACCTCCCAGTTTGATAGCAGCCGTAATGGCTGCAATTGGTATAGGAATAAATTATACAATGAGCACTTATCTTACACGATCAGGAGAAAAAATTAACAGTCCTGCCCTCATAGCTGATGGAAAACATCAGAGAGTAGATATATTCTCATGCATAACTGTTTTAATAGGAGTTATCGGCTCTCAATTCGGGATACCCCTCTTAGATACCATCGTATCAGTATTTATAGCTATAATAATAATTAATACAGCTCTACATTTAGCATACGATAACGTTAACACTCTTATGGGAAAAGTACCTTCCAAACAAATTATTGAAGACATTAAAAAAGCTGCATTAATCTCAAAATGTGTTAAAGGCGTGCATAACGTTAAAATAAATAATATGGGGCCATATTCTTCAGTAGAATTACACATTGAGCTAAACAAAGAGTTAAAACTTGAAAAATCCCATAAAATAGCCCATGAAGTTGAACAAAATGTAATTAACAATGTTGAATCTGTTAAAATGGTCAGCGTCCACACCTGCCCCACTGAAGTAGTATGCAAGCAAAATTTAGAAAAAAAATAATTTTGTAACTGATAGATCAAGTTTGAAGTTAATCATATAGCCAAGTTCATTACTCCCCTATTGTAATCACCCTTAAGGCAGTTCTTTATCGTTTATCCATGCTCTTACTGTTTTATTAAAAAGTTCAGGTGATTCTAAATTCCAGACGTGGAATAAACCCTGAGCTTTGAAGATTCTGGAATTTGGAAGACATCTATTTAAGTCCTCAGCAGATTCATGTACTAAGTCCATTTCTGTTTCTCCCATGGCTATTAAAACAGGGTTTTCTACTTTGCATAATCCTTTAGGAATTCTAAATGCGGCATTCTCGTTTAACATACGTTTAGTAAGGCCGTATGTGTTAAACTCCATTATGTCTTTTCTATAATTTTCCGAATATTCAAGGGGTATTTTTGCATTTTCCATAAATTTCTTTAATATAAAATCAGATTTCAAAAAAGGCTGAAATATGGTATTCAAAGGCATCAAAGTTAAAGCAACCTTTCCATAATAATGGCGTACTACTGTTCCGCTTGCCATTGCGTGATCTACAACTTCAGGTGCCATGCCTAAAATCTGTACCACCAACTGGCCGCCGAGGGATATTCCAACTATATGTGCTTTTTTATTATGAGCCTTCTCTTTAATAAGTTCTATAATTTGTTCTGCAGCTGTTTCTATTGTAAGAGGGGCTACATGCTTACTTTTTCCATGCTCTGGGAGATCAGGGACTAAACAGTGGTAATCTGTGAATCCTTCCAATTGTTTATCCCACATCCAACCGGATAATCCACCGCCAGTTATAAAAACTATTGATTCTTCGTTTTCTTTGCCTGTCTCTTTAACAAATAGATCCATGAAATCATCTCCGAAATTTGTGATTATCTGTATTAAGGTACATTCTCACCAGATATTTCATATATCATACATAATTCAATATAAGCTTTTCATAATAATAAATAAGATTTTATATCAAAATAAAAAGCTAGAATTAATAAAAAAAGGTACTGTTAATCCCATAGTTAGATATTAAACTAACTGATACTACAAAAACGCGAAATAAAATATTTAATCTATACAAATACTTTATTAATTATTAATTAGCTTCTTAATTAATTCTAAATGATTATTTTTGTACAAATTATACTTTAGTTCGATAATTACACGCTTAATTTGTAGAAACATTTTTATATTCAAAATACATAACCTATGATTAACTTAATAAGGTATAACTTATGAAATTATGTAGTTTATACTTTAATAACTACATAAGTTAATAGCTTAATCAGTTATACCTTACTATCATCTTATTAATAAAGAGGAGAAATGAAATGGCAGAAATTATAGCAATCCTTAATCAGAAAGGAGGAAGTGGAAAAACAACCACTGCCGTAAATCTATCTACAGCACTAGCAAAAAAAGGTAAAAAAATAGCATTAGTAGACTTTGACCCCCAGGGTAATGCAACAACCTACCTCGGACTTATGAAAAGAGAAATGAAAAACACCATGAGAGATGTGCTTCATGAAAAGATTGACATCAACGATGCAGTACGAGTTACAGAATATGAAGGTTTAGACTTAATCCCATCAAATATAAAACTCTCAGGAATCGAAGGCTACCTCAATGCCCAGACATCACCTATTTCAGTATTAAAAAGTAAACTGAAGAATATTAAAAATAAGTACGATTACGTATTTATAGATGCACCCCCTACCCTAAATATTATAGCCACAAATGTGCTTACAGCGGCAGACAGCGTCATTATACCAATTCAGGCAGATCCGTTTGCACTGGAGGGAATGGTAGACCTGCTTGAAGTTATTGATATTATAGCAGAAGACCTCAACAGCCCCACCAAAATTAAGGGCGTTCTCATAACTAAATTTAGGGCCAATACCAAACTGGGTAAGGAAGTTAAAGCTGAAGTGCAGAAATATTTCGAAGATGAGTTATTTGAAACCGTTATTCCAGATAATATTAAAGTATCCGAAGCTCCAGGATACAACAAGCCAGTAATTGTCTATGATCCAGATTGTGCAGGCAGCAAAGCTTACACTGAACTGGCAAATGAATTTTTAGCGAGGGAGAAAAATGAATAAGGGAGGATTAGGTTCGGATATGGGTTCTATGTTAGAGCGCAGGGAAAAAAAACAATCCAAGAAATTAGGATCCACATCGCCAAATGTCAATGCAGTACTGCTTGAAGAGCTCCACGACAAAATTAAAAATCAACCTAGAATTTCTTTCTGGGACTTAGAATCCAAAGTTGTCCTTAACTATCTTAAAGAGACTAAGCCTAAATTTAGTATCAGTAAAGAAATTTCCAAGGTCTTGCAGGAGTATCTGGAAAAAGAGTATCCTGAAATTTGGGCAGAAGTAAAAGAATTAAGAAATGAATAAGTTATTCACTTATTCATTTCATAAGGTATGCAGTTATTAAGTGATTGACAAGTTATACATGAGATAAATTTATCCGTTATTGAACGCATACTACATCTCGCCATTTTTCATTATAATTTATCTCAGATTGAAAATTAATAATTTTAAAGCAACCAAAACTATTTTTAGATTTACTTCACGTTATTAAGCGACTAAGTTATTTAGTTATTAAGTGAATAAGTTATACAGTTATGTGTTCAAATAACTAAAATTAAAAGAAATTAATTTACTTCATAAACCAGCTCATGACTCTAAATAACATAAATGCACTTTTAACCAGCTGATTCAATATAATTATTCCAATTGCAATGCGTCCAAAGATCCCAAGCTTTGAAAAAAGCCAGAAACTTAAAAATTTCCATATTATGTCTATTAACCAGCTCATATTGTTTTCCCCCACATATTTTAACATAATGTCTCATATTTTTACGATAAGATTAAAAATACAAAATAGCTGTTAATTAAAATACCAATTAAAAATATTGATTTAATATTGAATGTAGCATATTTAGTAGCTGATTCTCTATCTAAAGGCATCTTCAGCAGTCCCAATATCCCAAAACTTAAAGGAATTAATGAAATAAAAATAAGCATTTTGAAGTTTAAAACTTGCGGATAAAGACCAGTAAATGATATTAAAGCAAAAGATAGCGTCATCATAAACGCAGAAATCCCAATAAACTTAAAACCAAATCTACGGCCATTTGCTACAACCAAAGTTATTTTACCCCCTAATTTATCACCTTCCATATCCGGAANNAAAAAGAGTCTTGAAAAAGCAAGAGGTATGGTAAAAATTAGCATAGGGATAGTTAACGCACCCATTAACGTGAAAAATCCAGCAGAAGGTAATAAAATCCCATAAAGCGCGTTTGAAAATTCCCCAAGCCTGTTGTAAGCTAATTTTAAAGGAGGAGCCGTATAAAACCATGCTAAAAAGTTACCAAATACTGCAAGTAAGAAAAACTCAATGGGGTACGAAAAAATAACTNNAAAGCAGCTGCAAGAACAACAGATAACAAATTAAGCACAATAGCAAATTTTTTAGAAAATTGCTTCAATTCAGGATTTTCAATTAGTACACCGCTTCCTGCAGAAACAGTGCTGGATCCTGAAAGACTGTCTGTTTTAAAATCGTAATAGTCATTACTATAGTGAACAGCAAGATGACATAAAAGTAAAATTGAGTATCCCATTATAAATTTAGCTAAACTAAATTCAGCATTGAAGATAACCGCTAACAGGACCCCCATAATAAAAAGCAGAAATCCATCAAATAAGAACATAGGCCGCCCTAATTTAATGATTTTTATCAGGGTATTCCCATTTATTTTCATAATATTATTAACTAAATTATTACATAAATATTTTTAATAAATTCAAATATCTTTAAGCAGTTTTATCTGCCATATCACCTACCATATTATGTTCATATTCCACTCATTACTACAAAATTCTCACTTCAAAATTATTCATTACAGAATATTTTTAGAATCAGGAAAACCAGATTTCTCGTCGATAATTTCTTCAAGTTCATCAACTAACTGCTCTAAATCTTTATCATCATCAGAAGTCCATTCCATCCCTGCATAATCATACAATGCTTTAAAATGTTTTCGTAAAATTTTAATAGCTTTTTCCTTACCCATAATAAGCCTCTCCCTTTTAAATAATATTTAATTTAATTCAGTATAAATACATATCTTTTCACAGCTCAATTTAAATTAAACTTTTTAACTAATAAAATGAGCGATAAATATTTACATATATACCGTTTAAATGTTCAATTTTTAAATTCACATTACTAATATTATTTAATATCTAAATTAAACCCAAAATATAATTATTTAAAGTTCAACATAATGTTAAAAGTTTTTATTTTGTTGTTAATGTGATTAAAGTCACATAATAAACCATTTACTTTAAATAATTTAAAATTAATAATGAATATTGCGTATTTTTGCCAATCTGCATTTATACGCATTAAGGTGTCAGACCACTAAAAAAACAAACACCTACATTTTAGGGGCACTCGCTTACACTCCTATACTATGAGTGTCCCTAAGCCAATGTTAAAACTAATTAATTTAAGAAAAATTAATATAAAATTTTTCCAGATACCTTGTTTTTAATTATATAAAACTTAGTTATATTAAATATAACAATTTTCATCTTCACCTGCAGGACATACATGAACTATTGCAGCATTTACAATCTCAATATTATCAATTATAGTACTTTCAACAATATGAGCCAATTTATGTGCTTCTTTAAGGATCATATTATTATTTACTTCTACATGAAGCTCAGTTGAAGCATAAGGCCCCATATAATTTATTTTAATATCATGAACTCCATATATACCATCTATAGTTAATGCTGTAGTTTTTATATCATTTATAAGTCCATCAGAGGGCACTTTACCCATTAAATGGTTTATATTTTCACATGCCACATCAAAAGCGGTTTTAAGGATTAAAAGACCTACAAAAGCACCGACAAGAGGATCTAGTATTGGCATTCCCATTTGGGATCCTATTATACCAATTAATATTGCAACACAGGCAAATATATCTACTTTCTGGTGATTTGCATCTGCTATTATAGCTGGACTGTTCAGTTTTTTTCCAATTTTCATTGAATAAGAAGTTAAAGCATAATTAGCCCCAATTCCTATAATAGCCATAACTGCAGCCAGATAAGTTGGAGGTGTTAAAGCAACCCCTAACATAAGTTTTTCGTATACCTCCCTAAATATTTCATAAGAGATTATTGCCAGGAAAACTACTATTACAAGTCCCATTAACGGCTCTGCTTTACCATGACCATAAGGATGATCATTATCCGCAGGTTTTAAACCTATTTTAAACCCTATAAAAGCTATCGCCGAAGTTAAAATATCTGAAAATGTATGGGCAGCCTCTACAATAAGTGCCGTACTCCCAGACATTGTACCTACAACAAAATTAAAAATTGTAAGGGCTGCTTTACCCGAAACAGAAAATATAACCGCCCTTTGACCTATTTTACCCCTCATTTCCCCATCCATACAATAACCTCATTTAAAGTTTTTTTATAAACCTCGATTAGCTACTTGGTTAGACTTTTCTCCGATTTAAAGTTTTCGCATCACATTATCCCACATCATACTTAATAAAAAATAGTGACAGTTCATTTTAAATATAATTCATTAAAAATACGTTTTTAGTATTTTCAATCCTCGTTAGACACTTAAACCACTTATAAATTGTATATAAAAATATCAAACTTTAAATTAAGTCTTTTTCAAGTCTAAAGAGTATCTTGAAACCCTGTTAATAGACAACTATTTTACAGCTTTTATATATTCTAAACCTCTCCACAACAAATATATGGTTTAAAAGAGTAATTCAACTAAGGTGATATTATGGATAATAAAGAAAAAGTAATCAAAGCTTTCAAAGACTCTGAAGAACCATTGAACGCCACCAAAGTCAGCCAGATTTCTGGCGTCGATAAAAAAGAAGTTGACAAAATAATGAAAGAACTTAAAAAAGATGA
>DADN01000131.1:0-1140 GCA_002509665.1 Methanobacterium sp. UBA8 | reverse complement strand
ATTTGTTTAAAAAATTTCAATTTATTAATCAACTATCACATAATTATAGCAGTGACTGTATAATATTCATTCATGAGCACTAATTAGTTTAAGAGTTACTGCAAAGCCAAATTACAGAAATAAACTTAATAAATTACTCAATTATTCATTTATTCACTTCATAAGTTATACAGTTATTAAGTATATAATTTATTCCCTAAAGATACAGAATTAATTAAAGAATATAACTAGAGACTAAATGAAAAGAAGAGGAAATAAATTAAAGAGCGCCAAATATCTTTAAATTCTTAAATAACTTGAAATAAATGCAAAAAAAGCAAAGCCTCCAATAAATGCTAATGCTGCCAGCCTTGCTTCTCCATTTCTATGCGATTCTGGAATGATTTCTTCAGCAGTTACTGTTAATAAAATACCTGCCGTAAANNAAACTTGCAAGAAGATTTAAAAGAATTCTTAAATTTCTCTTAATGCCTCTTTCTTTAAATGCTGCGATGGTAGCAAAACCTTCAGGTATATCTGCAGAGACTACCCCCACTGCAACTAAAAAACCAATCTGTAAATCAATTAAAGAACCTGCACCTATTAACAGGCCGTCAGTAAATGAATCTATTGCAACACCAAAAAAGATTGCCCAAGCAGTTGTTGAATGATTTACACTACCTAATCTTCCCTGTACAAAATTAATCAGCTGATCAATAGTAATGAAGAAAAGNNCCACCTGCGATGAATGCTAAAATAGTTATCCATGGAGTGTTTGCTTTTAAAATTTCAGGCATTAATTCAATACTAATTACAGCAAGTATAATTCCTGCTGCTACGTGCAAAGCCAAACTTAAATTTTTTCTATCTATTTTTAAAAATTCTGCAGCAATACCGCCGGCAAAAGTTCCTAGAGCAGGCAGTAACGAGAATAATATGATTAACAGGAATTCATTCATGTTTACACGTCAAAATTATGTTAAATCAATTATTTTATTTTTTGCTCTGAGCATGTATGCAAAAATGTTACAATTTAAATTGTTAAGTAAATTGATTAAAATAAGTGGAATTTTTAAAACATACAGCATGAATTAATCAAGTTTTAACATACAGTAAAAATTCACATAGGATAAACGAGATGAGTGCTATTTTTTATATTTT
>DADN01000243.1:14741-16270 GCA_002509665.1 Methanobacterium sp. UBA8 | reverse complement strand
AATTTCTCCAAAGGAAGCAGTACCATCATAGCACAGTACTACAACTTCATAAGGCTGGGAATGGATGGTTACAAAAAAATAATGAAAAACATGCAGGAAAATGCGCGTTACCTCGCCACCAGATTAAATGGATCCGGCAAATTCGAAGTCATAAACAAAAGTGTGACATTTCCAATCGTAACTGTAGAACTCAAAAATACTACATCCAGTGTGTTCCACCTTTCAGAAAAGCTCAGGCAGAAAGGTTGGATTGTACCGGCTTACAATTTGCCTGCAAATGCAGATGATACAGCTGTTTTGAGAATAGTGGTAAAGGAAAGCTTCAGCAAAGACATGGCAGAAATGTTCTTTGCAGATATAATGGAAGCCATTGAAAAACTGGAACAGTCAGAAGAAGACAGGATAACAGATCTAGACCAGAATAAAAATCCAACTCTACTCTACTGAATCTGGAAAAATAGGGCAAATAGCCACCTTATTTTTATTATAATACATTAAAAAAGCTGAAATTCACAAAATAATATAAATAAACAATTCTTTAGAGCAGCCCCCGCCATTACCATAACCTGAATCAATTGTCTAAAACATGTGACACTACCTCTTGCAGAATTTTAGAATTACATATGCCAAACAAAATCTCCCAGAATATATTTAATTTATAAAAATAATGTATTAAATAAACAATCATATCAAAACAGGACACCATTTAACATTTGAGTAATGATTGTATTGCCATATTAGTTTAGTAAAAATTAATAGTTAAAAAAATGCAGGCAACACAATGAAAACAGAGAAAACCATCAACAAGAACAAATGCGATTTGCTTCCTGTTAATCTGCCAGAAGACTGGTCATGCTTAAATGCTAAAGGGGCTGGCCCCTTCACAACAGAGGCTACGTTAAAAACTCCTGAAGGTAAAACTGTCCCTTGGGCTTCTCGCCACCACCGAAAACACCATTTTAAACTAGATAAAAGTAGAGGATCAACGTGGTGGGCACCTGGTGCTATTGGATGGTGGATCGGGGTTCTTTTTTCGATTGGAGCCAGTTGTTTTGCAATTGGTGCTATCCCATTATATTTAACAGCTGTCGGCGATGCCTATGATGGTTTGACCTTTTTTATTGGTTCCGTATTTTTTACATCTGCAGCTTTTCTACAGTATTTAGAAGCAATAAATACTCCACATAATTCCTTAAACCAAAAAGAAAGGTTTCGCATTTTTGCATGGGCACCTAAACGTATTGGATGGTGGGCTGTAGCAGTACAATTTATTGGAACAATATTCTTTAATCTCAACACATTCAACGCCTTACGCAGTGACCTATCCATCAGTCAGCTAACTAATTTAGTATGGGTTCCAGATGCATATGGATCGATTTGTTTTCTTACTGCAAGTTTACTGGCCTGGATGGAAGTCAGCCATGCTTTATGGTCATGGCATCCCCTCAGTTTTTCCTGGAACATATCTGGACTAAACATGTTAGGTTCTATTTTCTTTGGAATTTCTGCTGTGGGGGCATTTGTTTTAC
>DADN01000243.1:13990-14679 GCA_002509665.1 Methanobacterium sp. UBA8 | reverse complement strand
ATGAAACAATTAAATCATCAAACAGCAGTTTGAAGTCAAAATAAAAAACTTAATTAAAAAATAAACAAATATTGTGCTGTGGTATTAATTGACAGCACAAATGTTTAATACAGTAATGAGGGATTTTCTCTTTCTTTCACTTCTTCTTTTTTAATGGCTAATTGTTTTAACCTGATGCATGTATCTACTATGTCCTTAAAGAGCATATCTACCATATCCCTGCCAAAACTCTCTTTAATGACCATTCTTATAACTGCAATATCTTCTGCATCCGCTGGAAGGGTATATGCAGGCACAATCCACCCTTTTTCACGCAGTTTTTCTGAAAGCTGGAATACATCAAAACCAACATCTTTTAATCTTGCAGTAACTAAAGGAAACATTGTATCATTGTTTATAACTTCAAATCTACCAGATTCCTCCAGCTTTTTAGATAAGTAGCGGGCATTTTTAAGCATATTCTGTATAATTTCTCCATAACCCTTCTTCCCAAGTCTGATGAAATTATAGTACTGGGCAATTATAGTACTGCTGCCTTTGGAAAAGTTCAAAGAATAATTAGGCATTGAACCTCCAAGATAGTTTATGTTAAAAATTAGATCTTCAGGAAGGTCTGTTTTATCTTTAAAGATCAGCCACCCTATACCGGGATAAACCAACCCATATTTATGGCCAGATACGTTAATGGA
>DADN01000243.1:0-13949 GCA_002509665.1 Methanobacterium sp. UBA8 | reverse complement strand
GCTTTTAATATCCAGTAAACACGCATTTATTTCCTTTATAGGATCCATTTGTCCCGTAAATGTGGTTCCTATAACTACACCTACAGCCATTGTGTTCTCATCAACATTCTCAGCCACATCTTCTGCAGTTATAGTGTAAAGATCTCTTTTTAAAGGTATCAACCTCAGTTCCACATCAAAATAACGGGCAAACTTCTCCCATACAGTATGCACATCTGCCCCCATTACAATATTAGGTTTATCACAGGGTTTACCTTCAGCCTGCATACGTTTTTTCCATGTCCATTTATGGGCTAAAAGTCCCAGCATAATTGCTTCTGATGATCCAATAGCACTTGTACCTATGGATTTACAATCAGAAGGAGCATTAAACAGACGTGCTAACATATTAACACATCGATCCTGTATTTTTTGAGTCTGAGGATATTCATCGTTGTCTACATAGTTTTTATCTATGCTTTCCTGTATCAACTTATCTGCTTCAGGCTCCATCCATGTGGTTACAAAGCTGGCCAGATTTAAAGAAGGATTTCCATCTAAATTCAATTCATCATGAATTATCTGATAAGCGGCTCTTGCAGGCATGCCCTCTTCAGGCATTTTAAATTTAGGTACACTTTCACAAAAGTAACGGCTACCATAAGTGCTTGTATCCGTTGTATGCTCTTTTTCTTCTTTATTCATCTTACTTAAATCATGCTTTTTAGATAACATTAATCTTACCCCTGTATAAAACGTAAATACTCAGTTAGTTACTATTAAGTATTATTAAGTAATTTATTGTCATTAAATTTTTGCATTTTCCCTATTTTCCCCAAATAATTTAAAATCGATGATTATTTATGATTTAAAAACAATATATTATTACATAAAACTTGTTTAAAATATTTTAAAAAATCAAAGACATATTAAGCCCATAAAAGGAATATAATAGCTGAAAATATATAATTTCCAGTTATTACAGCTAAGGAGATATCAAAATGAAAAAAATTGCAGTTGGATTACTAGCTATTTTAATTTTAGTAATCCTTGTATCTGGATGTACAAGCAGTAGTAACTCAACACTAACTAATTCAAGCTCGCAAAATAATTCAGGTATGCAATCCAATCAAAATGTAACACTTAAAATAAATTCAGATGGTCCCTGGAACGGTACAATGTCCTATAAAAATGGAACTCAAAACATAAATGGAACAGGGAACACTATATATGATTTAGGTCAAAACCCAGGTAAAGTTAGTGTCACAGTACGGAAAACTGGTAACAAGAATGGCACTATAACACTACAGCTGTTTAAAGGTGGAAATATTACTATCTATCAAAGTACTACTTCTAATCAGGGAATAATATCTTTAAATTATAACTTTTAATGAATAACCCAAGATTTTGGACGTTGATTTGTAAAAAAGAATGTGTTTATGTGCTTTAAAATGTAGAATGTTTAATAATCATCTAAAATTTACAAGTCTAAAAAGTTATGTTATTCACTATAATTCTATTTTATTTTTTAAGAAAATATAAATAAATACACCAAGATATACTCTATAAACCCTTTGATGTAAGACTTATCTTTACTTATAGTTAATCTTTAAATAATTTAAGATATATTAATATATTAAAGCGAAATAGGATGAGAATATGCAGCGAAATTTCAAATTAATTTTCAATGCTTTATTATTCATTTCCATATTCATAGATATTTTAATTCTAATTTTTCTAGCCTTAGATTTTGCTTTAAGTTTAAAACCAGTTATAATAAGCCTGGTAAACTTTGATATAATTGTTTCTTTACTCATAATTCTCCAATCCACACGATGGATACGCAAACAAGATAATAAATGGAAATATTTGGCAAAAAACTGGATTTATATCCCTGCTATGATTCCGTTTGCATATCTTATTATTATAATTTCCCCAAATATGCATTATTTAGTTGTAATACTGCTTTTATTCAGAATTTATGCCCTATTTAAATATGCAATGAAAATTAAAGACATAATTTATATTACAGAAAAAACTAGACTGGACTATGCCACATTTATTCTTATAGGTACCTTTGTCTTTGGTTCACTGCTTTTCTTCTGGGTTGAATCTCCAGTAAATCCCCAGGCTTCTACCCTTGACGATGCAGCTTATTTTATGATTGTTACTATGTCCACAGTTGGTTATGGAAACATAGTCCCTTATACCGGAATCGGCAGGTTCATTTCGGTTATAGCAATAATTGTTGGTGTTGGATATGCGGGTTGGGTCACTGCAGCCATTGCTACGTCCCTTATAGAACAGTTAAGAGACGAAAGAAAAAAAGAGAGTGAAAAAGAAGTTAAATCTATGGAAATTATTTTAGATAAATTAGATAAAATAGAAAAAGAACTGGAAGAACTAAAATCTCAGAAAAATAAATAAATTACTGTTAGTTACTGATTTTAAGTAAAATTATAAAAATAAGGGAAGTTTTAAATTAATCCTGGAATAACAGGACTATTCCTGTAATTAAAAGCCACAAACCAATTAATGCGCCTAAATAAAAAGGATTTGCCACTATTGATCCTACCAGAATATAAATTAAACCTAAAATTATAGGTGCAATACCGACCCATTTATTTCTAACTTTAGCCAAAAATGCCATTATACCTACAATTATCAGGAATATACCTGCTATATAAATCAGCAATGCTACTAAAAAGCTGAATAATCCAGGATCTATGATAATACCTATACCCAGAACAACAGCTATAATTCCAAGTATCAGTTCTACAACGCCCATTGCAGTACTTGCACGGATTCCTATTATGCCTGCTATTAAAAGCCCTATACCTAAAAATAGCAGTGATATTCCAAGAAGCAAACTAAAGGGTAGTATTCCTAAAAGCGGGAAAGCAATTATAATCAAACCAAGGATTATTAAGATTAATCCACTTGTTTTTGTCTGCATACATCAACCTCATTTACTTAAATAACTAACTCCACTAATTAATGTAATATTTTGTTTTTAATTGCTTAAATACATTATGACTTCTTCAATTTCATTCAATAATTCTAAAATTATTGTTTAAACACTATAGTCAAATTAAAACATCAATTTAACAATTATAATAAATGTATCCCTTTAAAATCTTAATTATAGCTCATTTATTTTTTAGAATAGACTTACTATATCCCANNATCCCAAGTATAAACTTAAAAAATATTCAAAATAAAAAAATAGAACCAAATATCCTGTTTTTTAACGAATTTTAAACAATAAACCGCAAATTATTTTTAATACTTACAATAGATAATATCTAGATGAATACAGGCATTTATAGTATCTCATATAAAAATTTACGTAGAAACTGGTTTAGAACCGCTTCTACCGTATTAAGGATAGCTTTTGGTGTGCTTATCTTTGTGATTCTGGTTAGCTCAGGACTGGGGATCAGCACATTTCTTGGTCAAAATCAGATAGCTGCTGAAAGTTCAATTTTAAATCAATCTGGTGGTAACAGCAGCACTACTAACATTATAAATACTATAAATGATTTTATAAATTCAAAATTAGGCATAAATCTAAGCAATTCTCAATTTTTAGGGCTTATTGAAACTATTTTAAAGAACATTATAAACTTTTTCGATTTAATGGCCAGTATAGTGTTTTTAATTGGAATTTTCGGAATTACCAACGCCATGACTGTCAACTTACTTGAAAGAAAGAGAGAAATAGGTTTACTAAAATCATTAGGTTTTACAGAACACCAGATTATTTTAAGCCATCTATTAGAAGCAGGAGTATTAGGATTTATTGGGGCAGTAATAGGCATTGTAGTTGGAATTTCAGGTATAGTCATCTTATCAAGCGTGATAAAAGTTATCCAGCTTTCTATTTTAATACCGTGGTGGCTACCCATCACTGCAGCATTTCTTACAACCTGCCTGAGCATGTTACTTGCAGTGTACACAGTGTTTTATTACACCCGACAGGATGTTGTGGAGGCTTTAAGATATGATTAATAATATTTTAGAGTTCAAGGAAGTTTGGAAAACTTATGGTGATGATAGAACCAAAATAACTGCTTTAAAGGGAATAAATTTAGAACTTAAGAAAAATTCATTAAACCTTATATTAGGCCCATCTGGATCTGGAAAAACAACCTTATTAAATCTTGCAAGCCTGTTAGATTCCCCTACAAACGGTGAAATTATAATAAATGGTCAAGATACATCCAAATTATCTAAATCAGGAAGAACTAAAATCCGTAGGAATAGAATTGGTATTGTCTACCAGCGGGCCAACCTGTTTCCATATCTAAACATTTTAGAAAATATAATGCTTCCCATGATTTCAAAAGACATAAATAATGCATCTAAAACCCTTAATAAGGTTGGTATTGTTGAAACCAGCAAATTTCCAGATGAAATTTCAATTGAAAAACAGCAACGAGCAGCACTTGCAAGGGCAATGATTAATGATCCTCATTTAATAATAGCTGATGAACCAACTGGAGAACTTGATAAAAAAAGTACAGAAGCAGTAATGGATTTAATTATAAAGATGAAGAATAAGCACACTATTTTAATGTTATCAAACAATGATGATTTAAAGGAATACTGCGACGAATTATTTTTAATCAAAGATGGTTATTTACAGAAAAAATAATGACTAAAATAGTTAAAATTATTTTTTATTTAATTATGTTAAATTGATTTCCATATATTGCCATTTACAACCTTATTTTAAAATAATAGTTAATTTTATTCAATATTCGGTAGGAATTCCATTTAAATATCAACTTGAAAAATTTTAAATGAATAATTATTTATGTTTATTGATATAATAATTTATTAGGGCTTGTTTGAAAACTAAGGGGGTAAATTATATGGCTGAAGGAAACAATGTATTATTAGGGATTTTAGCTGTAATTTTAGGTATCATAGTCATTGCTTTCCCATTGTTTAGCGTGTTTACAGCAAGTATTCTAGCAGGATTTGCTATTATGCTACTCGGAATCTGGCTGTTAGCACAGAGCTTCGGAACATGGGGTGCAAGTAAAGCAGCAAGCATAGCTTATTTAATACTGGGAATTATAGCGGTAATATGTGGAATAGGATTGTTCGGACACATACTTCTATTTAGTTACTTAGCAAGCATCTGGCTCTACTTCGTAGGTTTCTTCCTGATAATTTCAGGTATAATGTCACTCTTTGCTAAAGAAGGGACAGCAGCTAAAGGATCCGGAGGTATAGGTGTCATATTAGGTATATTATATATTATACTTGGTGCATATGCATGGGATCCATATTATCTGGCTTTATTAATTGGAATTTGGTTGATAATTGATGGAATAGCTTTATTTTTTGTCAGTCCATCAGATTTAGTAGGTATGGAAAAATCAGAAATGCCTAAATAAAATGATTTAAAACCAAGCAAGCCCTTTTTTGTAAAAATAGGATAAAATTAGATATAAAATCTAAAATTTATCTAAAACTATCTAAAGTTTCCTGTTTTGGCATGAACTGGTCAAGATTAATTTTCATACCATCATAGGCAGCAAGGGTATTTACTCCAGTTTGCTCGTGAACTGAATCTGCTTCTTTTTTAGCGTCATTTAACAGCATTTTCATTCCAAGATGAGTCATTATAGCAAGTTTAGGTGAAACTTCTTCAACAAGTTTTGCAAAATCATGTGTAGACATGTGTCCACGTATTTTCTCATTTCGTGGCCTTATGACACTTGCTATTAAAACATCAGCTCCACTGTGATATTTATGAAGGTCTTCAAAATATTCAGTATCTGCAGTATATGATACACTAAAATTTTTTACCTTTAGATTAAATCCTACTGCAGTCGGGTCCCCGTGAACTGTCTTTGTTCCTTTTATTTTAATTTTACCTAACCTTGCTGTTTCATTGGCCCCTAAAATCAAACTATCTGGTTTACTTAAATGATACTTTGAGATACATGGGCCCCACTGCTTGTACCCTTCAATTACACTTTTACTTCCAACTATGGTACCCTTTTTTCGGGTCATTCCTTTGGTCATTGCCTCTATAAGGACTTCCGCATCGGTATAATGATCCGTATGAGAATGTGAAACCATGACAGCATCCAGTTTAAGAGGAGATAGTCCAAACTGATATGTTCTAACCAGTGCACCTGGTCCAGGATCAATGTGAATATTTTTCCCATCAATTCCATCTATTCTAAGTCCGCCAGTCATTCTACGCTGGGTAATGGTAGCGAAAGCGTCCGCCACCACTTCCTAAAAATGTTAGTTCCATTTATTCACCTTTAACTTTACTTTTAAATCATATACTAATAGACACATAAATTAATTTTCAATTGTGCAACAATTTTTATCAGCTTTTACACAAAATAACGTTGCATGTAAGAGAACACTTTGTCCGCTTGATACAGAGATTTTCATTTTCAATTACCGCAACGTCGCCTATTTTAACACTTGAAGGATCGTCTGTATTCATTTCAATTAGATTTCCTGGCCCTGTAACTACATTCCATTCCATATCCAAAGCCTGGATACCTTTATCTAAAAGTATCTCTACTTTATTGCCAGTTATATTTTGAACTTTCCCTATTTCACCTTCATTAACTATCTTTGATGCCATTTGAATAGATTTAGCATTGGTATCCAGTTGCTGTCTTAAACCTTCTCTCCATTTTTGAAGTTCTTTAACATCTTTAACCAAGACTTCCCTTAAGTGTTTTTGAGCTTCTTTTTTATCCAGACCGCTGTGTTTGATAATTATATCATATTCTTTACTTACAGATGGTGTTTTACCAGATATTTCATCCATTACCATTTTAAAAACTGCTTCAACATTTTCTAAACTTGCTTTAGATTTCCAGTGCTTTTTAATGATCTCATTTGCCATCTGTTTTGTAACTTTATTTCCAAATACAACTATCGAGCTAGCTCCATTTTCAACCTTCTTAATATCTGACCCTAAAAGCTCGGTAATGATATAACCATTTGTAGTTCCATAAATTCGTTTCCGCTTGGTTTCAAATGGTGTTTTAAATCTGACTTCACCAACTACAACATTATCAATACTTCGAATTTTTTCAGCCTCGTCTGATATTTTAAGGGTTATTTCCTGTTCTTTCGCAACTTTAATCAATTCATCATCAGTTTGAATAGCTCCAGAATAAAGATATTCCTCAAGTTTTTCTCTTTTCTCTTTATCTCCAAAAAATCCAATTCTTCTTTTGTCTCCGGCCATTACACAACCATTACTTCCGACATATGACATTATAAGGCTCATTTAAACCACCTGATTGTTTTAAATGGTTCAGATCTATTATCAACTTTAAGTTATAGTCAATTTATAGATCCACATGAAATTTTGTATTTTCAAATTCTTTGATTTGCTTTATTAGTCTATATTTCAACTATATAAAACATGATTTCCTGTTAATATCGATCAAAAGATTCAAAGATCAATACATTTTCAGTTAACATACATTTATGTTTTCTATTTAATTTCATGTTTGATTTTTTTAATTATATTAATTTGCTTTTTAAGCCACTTGAAGATAAAAAATATATTATTTTAATGATAAAGATAGTGACAGGAAAAAACTTCTAAACAAAAATACAGTAAAAATCAAGTTATTTTATATAGTATTTGCCAAAACAACTCATTTTAAAGCTAGGAACTTGAAATCTAATACCCTACCCTAAATCCTATTTACTCAGAATAAGACTTTGAAAATATTTATTTTGATTAGATCATTATCAAAGGTGCAATATGAACCCTGAAAATAAGCTTAAAAAATCGAATCACCTTATAAATGAAAAAAGCCCTTATTTAATTCAACATGCAGATAACCCTGTAGACTGGTATCCCTGGGGTGAAAAAGCTTTCAATAAAGCAAAAAGTGAGAATAAACCTGTTTTTTTATCAATTGGATATTCAACATGCCATTGGTGTCATGTTATGGCTCATGAATCCTTTGAAGACCCGGAAATTGGCAAGTTGATGAATGAAATATTTGTTTCAATTAAAGTGGACCGTGAAGAAAGACCTGATCTGGATAATATTTATATGACAGTTTGTCAGTTAATGACTGGAACTGGAGGATGGCCGCTGACTATAATAATGACTCCTGATAAAAAACCTTTTTTTGCAGGGACTTATTTTCCAAAAATAAGCATGTATGGAAGAGTGGGCCTTAAAGACTTAGTTTTAAATATTAGAGATATCTGGAATGAAAGGCCCAATGAAGTCTTTGACTCTGCAGATCAGATAATTAGAGCACTCCAAAAGGTATCAGAAACCTCATCAGGAGATGAACTTGATGAGAAGATACTTGATAGTAGCTATGAAAGCCTTTCAAATAATTTTGATGAAATTCATGGTGGTTTTGGGGGTGCTCCCAAATTTCCTACAGCACACACGCTCTTATTCCTGCTTAGATACTGGAAAAGAAACAATAATGAAAGAGCATTGAATATGGTAAAAGAAACCCTTGATTCCATGAGAAATGGTGGAATTTATGACCACGTTGGTTTTGGTTTTCACCGTTATTCTGTAGATCAGGAATGGCAGGTACCTCATTTTGAGAAAATGCTCTATGACCAGGCCATACTTGCAGTGGCATATATAGAAGCTTTTCAGGTTACAAGAGATGAAAAATACAGAGATACTGCACAGGAAATTTTTGAATATGTTTTAAGGGACATGCAGTCTCCAGAAGGAGGCTTTTATTCTGCTGAAGATGCAGATAGTGAAGGTGTTGAAGGTAAATTCTATATCTGGACAAAAAATGAAATTTATAAAGTTTTAGGAGAAGAAGATGGCAAATTTGCATCCAAAATATTTAGCGTGAGCTCTGAAGGTAACTTCCGCGAGGAAGCATCTCAAAGAAAAACTGGTTCTAATATACTTCACCTTGAAAATTCACCTGATGAAATATCAGAGACTTTAAGGATTAAAAATGAAGATATGAAAAGAAAAATTGAAAAAATTAGAGAAAAGTTATTTAGAGTTCGTGAGAAACGCGTGCATCCACATAAAGATGATAAAATACTTACCGATTGGAACGGTTTAATGATATTTGCCCTATCTAAAGGAGCACAGGCATTTAATGATAAAAAATATTTAAAAGCAGCTTTTAAATCTGCAGATTTTATAATTGATAATCTATATAAAGATGGTCGTCTTTTGCACCGATTTCGAGATGGTGAAGCTGCAATAAATGCAAATTTAGATGATTACTCCTTTTTTATATCTGGGCTTTTAGAACTCTATGAGGCATCTTTTAATTTAAAATACCTCAAATTAGCAATAGATCTAAACAATACGTTGTTAGACCATTTCTGGGACGACGAAAACGGAGGATTTTATTTCACGTCTGATGATGGAGAAGATATACTTGTTAGAAAAAAAGAGATTTACGATGGTGCTGTTCCCTCTGGAAATTCAGTGCAAATGCTTAACATGCTGAAACTTTCAAAAATCATAGAAAATGAAGAACTTAAACACAAAGCAGTGAAAATTGAAAAGGCATTTTCCCAGGATGTTGTAAGAACTCCATCTGCACATACACAACTTATGATCGCTGTCGATTTTAAGTTAGGTCCTTCTTACGAGATAGTAATTGCAGGAACACCCAATAACCAAGACACTGATATGATGTTGAATTCCATCAGGAATATTTACATGCCTAACAAAACTATTGTACTAATGCCACCAGATGAAGAAGCTTCAGAAATAATAGAGCTTATTGATTCTTTAAAATTTAAAAAATGGGAAAATGGTAAAGCTACTGCATACATATGTTCTGGAAATACATGTAAATCTCCAACAACGGATTTGAACACCATGTTAAAATTTTTAAATTAAATTAAAGGAGGTTTAAGTCTTGAAAGGATTATTTGATGCTGCTAAAAAGAAAATGAAAGGTGAAGAACCATTAACTAAAGAAAAGATCAATGAAATACTTTCTGATAAAAACATAATTATAAGTGAAGACACTAAAAGAGAAAATCGAATCCCTCCAGGACAGCATGAAATAAAATCATGGCCAGTGCTGCATGCAGGGTCAGTTCAAAATATTGATACATCAAAATGGAAATTCAGAATATTTGGACTTGTTGGGGAAGAAAAAGAATTAAATTATGATGAATTTATGTCTCTTCCAAAAACTAAGGTATTTTCAGATATACACTGCGTTACCACCTGGTCAAAGCTCAATAACCTGTGGGAAGGTGTAAGTTCAAAGACCATTAAAGAACTCGTAGACATCCAAAAAGAAGCTAAATATGTTATGATCCATGCATCTGGCAATTTTACAACTAATTTATCTATTGAAGACTTTTTTGAGCAGGACGTCCTGTTTGCAACCAGGCACAACGAAAATCTTATAACTTCCAAACATGGAGCGCCTGTAAGACTTGTAGTCCCAAAATTATATTTCTGGAAAGGTGCTAAATGGGTTACAGGTATAGAATTCATGGGTGAAGACAAACCTGGATTTTGGGAATCCAATGGTTACCATATGCATGGCGATCCTTGGAAAGAAGAGCGCTACAACTGGCAAAGTAACTATATCTAAATTTAAAATTAAGGTATTTAATTAAATAACAGTAAACAAAAATTTAATAATACAAAATCTATAAATAGGATTAATTATTATCAAATAATAAGCCTTACATATAATCTGATTTAAATACATCTTTATAAAATAGAATTAATTATCACTAAATAATAATTCTTAGAATAATCTGATTTAAATACATCTTTTAAAAATAGTTATATAACCAGTTAATGTGTTATTTACATAAATCATTTGACTTGGTAAAGTAGTTATATCTTAAATTAGAATATAATAGCAAAGATGAACCGCTTATTCTCTAAAGAATAAACATTAAATCAGAAAATAATTATATCAAAACTTAAAAAAATATCCAAGGCAAAATATTTACAATGCTGAAAATAACGAGATGATTAAATGAGAGGCAAAATAATAGCAGCTAAATCCGAAGAAAAAAAAGAAAATCCGCTTCACAGACAGCTTAAACAATTTCAAAAGAAAGATGTCAATATACTTCAGAAAAATAATGAAACCAAAGAAGGTAAACTTTTAGCTATAGATAATTATTTAAATGTCGCCATTGAAACATCCTCTGGCCTTGAATTTATAAAAGGAACTAAAATATTATACATTCAACTTTTAAACTAATTTTCATAATATTTACTTATTATTTGATAAAAACCATTATATTTACTTAAATTTTTGGAATTTACAGGTAATGATCATTATTTATAATTAACATTTATAGTAAACTTTATAAGTTCATTGCAAATAATAAGATATAAAATTAGTTAAAATTTCATTTGTAAATACAATTTTGTATTTTTTCAAAAATTAAAAAAATAACATGTAAACTAACAAAATAGATTACTTAACGGTAGTGATATCAAATGGCAGGAATTGTAGGATATGGTGTTAACATACCATCATATAGAATTAAAGTTGAAGAGATAGCAAAAGTATGGGGAGATGACCCTAACGCTATTTCAAGAGGACTTATAGTACAAGAAAAATCTGTTCCAGCTCCAGATGAGGACACAGCAACCATATCAGTTGAAGCCGCAAGACATGCGCTTTCTAGAGCACTGATAGACCCTCAAAAAATAGGGGCCGTTTATGTAGGATCAGAATCACACCCTTACGCTGTAAAACCTACAGCAACTATTGTAGCAGAAGCTATTAGCGCAGCTCCACACTTAACAGCTGCAGATTTAGAATTTGCATGTAAAGCAGGAACAGCAGGTATGCAAGTTTGTATGGGACTTGTAGACTCAAATACTGTTGAATATGGTCTGGCTATCGGTGCAGATACATCACAAGGCGCTCCCGGAGATGCACTAGAATACACTGCATCTGCAGGAGGAGCAGCATACATAATTGGAAAAGAGAATACAATTGCTGACTTTGAAGGAACTTACAGTTTCACAACAGATACTCCTGATTTCTACAGAAGAGAAGGAAAACCTTACCCTCGACACGGAGGAAGATTTACAGGAGAACCAGCATACTTCAAACACGTGCTGTCTGCTGCACAGGGTATGTTTGACAAAATGGGCACAGAAGCCAAAGATTATGATCACGCAGTTTTCCACCAGCCAAATGGTAAATTTTACTTGAAAGTTGCCAAAAAGCTCGGATTTAATAATGAACAGGCAAAAACTGGCCTTTTAACTCCAGTAATCGGTAACACCTATTCCGGAGCTACTCCATTAGGTTTAGCAGCTGTACTTGATATAGCACAACCAGGAGACCGCATACTCGCAGTTTCATATGGGTCTGGTGCTGGAAGCGATGCATTCAGCATAACCGTAAATGATGCAATAGAGGAAAGACGAGACAACGCTCCAAAAGTTGTTGATATGATTAAAAATAAAACGTATGTAGATTATGCTGTATACGCTAAATACAAAGGCAAACTAAGGATGGCCTAAAAAATCAATTTAAAAATTATTCAAAAATTAAACTATCACAAAATTATTCATGGGGGAATTCCTTGAGAGACGTCGCAATTATCGGAGCTTCACAGACAAAATTTGGAGAACTCTGGGAAAAATCATTTAGAGATTTAATAGTAGAGGCTGGAATAAAAGCCATTGAAGATGCAAATGTAGAAGGAGACGAATTAGGAGCCATGTACGTTGGAAACATGTCTGCTGGTCTCTTTGTACAGCAGGAACATATCGCATCACTGATAGCAGATCATTCAGGACTTGCACCAATTCCATGCGCACGAGTAGAAGCAGCATGTGCATCTGGCGGATTAGCACTTAGAAATGGGATAATGGCTGTTGCATCCGGATATCATGATATGGTAATTTCTGCAGGTGTCGAAAAGATGACCGATGTAGTAGACCCAACTCCAGCTATCGCTACAGCTTCAGACCAGGAATGGGAAGCACAACAGGGTGTCACTTTCCCATCACTTTATGCAATGATGGCAAGAAGACACATGCACGAATATGGAACAACAAGAGAACAACTGGCAATGGTTTCTGTTATAAACCACAAAAATGGTGCCAAAAACCCACTCGCTCAGTTTCCAATGGAAATTTCAGTAGATGCAGTATTAAACTCAAGTATAGTCGCAGACCCGCTTAGACTTCTTGATTGTTCACCAGTATCAGACGGCGCTGCTGCAGTCATATTATGCCCTGCAGAGGACGCTAAAAAGTACACAGATACACCAATATATGTTAAAGCTTCAGCACAAGCTTCTGGAACCATCGCATTACATAATAGAAAAGACTTAACCACCATTGACTCAACAGTGCACGCATCAAGAAACGCATATAAAATGGCAGGTCTTGAACCAAAAAATATTGATTTAGTTGAAGTTCACGACTGTTTCAGTATAAACGGGCTACTTGCAGTAGAAGACCTTGGATTTGTTGAAAAAGGGAAAGGTGGAATTGCCATCGAAGAAGGTATGACCGAAATAGACGGTGATATTCCAGTAAACCCATCTGGAGGGCTCAAAGCTAGAGGCCACCCATTAGGAGCTACAGGAATTGCCCAGGCAGCTGAAATCGTATGGCAGCTTAGAGGAGAAGCAGGTAAAAGACAGGTAGACGGTGCTCAAATCGGTATGACCCATAATATTGGTGGAACCGGTGGAACTGCCGCAGTCCATATTTTCTCAAATTAGAAGGAATCTATTGATTCCATTCAATTATTTTTTAAGAGTANNAGAGTAAATAATTTTTAATTTTCATGTATTAAATATAGTATTCAATGTAATGACAGGATAAGAATATTAAATTATCTGTGTCCCTATTTACAAAACATACATTCTAATTTATTTAAAAATACATTCTATTTCACATCAGAGAATAACACAAAGATTTAAATAGAGCTAATCCATATTCAAAAAAATCAAAAAAGAGTAAATACATATATAAATATATTTAAGTCCTT
>DADN01000298.1 GCA_002509665.1 Methanobacterium sp. UBA8 | reverse complement strand
ATCCGGGAACTACAAAGACAGAATAACAAGCTATGTGATACAGTCGCGGAAATGAAAAAAGAAATAAAAGAACTGAAAGGTGAGGTTTGAGGAGTTATTTTTTTTTGATTATTGAGAATATTATTTTTAAATTAAGTTTTTATATTACTATAATCAAACTTGAACTATGGGTTATCTTGTTTGTGATAAATGTGGAGTGTATTTTGAACTTCATAACGGAGAAACTCCAGATGATTTCGCTGATAAATGCGAGTGTGGAGGTAATATCAAATTTACAGAGTATATGGAATCATTAAATAACAATCCAGCTAATGGGTTTTTTGAACCAGAATACAAAATTATTGAAAATCCATTCTATGGTATTCCCGATGAAATACGTAAAGATTTTATTAAAGAACTCTGTAAAAGAAGTGAAGAAGACTATGAAGAAAGTTTAAATGAGCTAAGAGATTACATAAGAAGTTTTGATATTTTAAATATGTTATGTCATTTTTCAATGTACTTTTTAAGTGTAACATTAGGAGTAACTTCCGTGGAACAGGATCCAATAGTTCAATTTCATGGTGAATTACTTCAAGCTCTAGCATTACAAATAGACGAAGATAATAAAGAAATTGAACCTTTTACTGGTACTAATGCTGTAAAAAAAGAAGAATTAATTAAAAAAATTTCTATTTCTTTGATTAATAAACGAATGGCCAGTATAAATGAAGATGATGAGGCTGAAAGAAAGAAATTGTTAAATATCGAATTGTTTAGAGCCCAAAATATGACTGTGAGGAACTGGGGCTATACGGAACAAGTTTCAAGGTTAATAAAGGATTTATTTAAACCTATAGATAATATTATTTTGGAAGAACTTAATTTCAGTGTATTAAAATTAATTGATATGATCGAATCGTTATTAGGGCATTTAAACGATAAATTTAACCAAAAAAGAGATATAATGGTTGAAATTTCAAACTCAGAAAGTATAAGTCAAATGATAGATTCATTTGTAAAAGCTTATCCATTTGCTGAAAAAGAAAGGTTATTAAAAATATCTAAAGAAGCTGAAAATAAAGAAGATTTTGCTAATTATCTTAATTTTGTAGTGGGAGATCAATTTATTAAATTTATTTACATGTTTAATTTAGATGAATGCATTAAGTTTTATCCTGGAGATGTAGATGAGGAAGTGCTAAAGAATATCTTAGATAGCTGGTCTCACAAAATGGGTGAATTAAAAGACTTTAATACGGAATATATTTTCTTTGGTAACCCTATTTGGGATAAACCATTAATAAAAATTGATGAAAAAATGTATTGTTGGCCTATACCTATTACTTTTCAGAGTTTTTGCATTGAATTATTAGAAAATATTATTAAAAGGAATAGTAGACTTAAACGGATATATGAGAAAAGAAGATCTAGTTTTCTAGAAGATCATGTCGAAAATTTATTTAAAAACTGTTTTAAAAATGCTGAAGTATACGGAAACCTTATTCGGGTTGATGAGGGTCGTGAAAACGACTTATTAGTTGTTATAGATACACATGCAATTATTATAGAATCAAAATCAGGTAAAATTAGCGCTCCTGCTAGAAGAGGAGCTACAAAAACTCTTGAAAGAGAGATACAGAAACTGTTAATTGATTCATCTGAACAAGCCAAAACATTTGCGGATTATATTGAAAGTAATGTTGGTATCATTGAATTCACAAACAAGAATGATGAACAAATTTTTGTTGACTTTTCTAACGTTAAACATATCCATACATTTAGCATCACTTTTGATTTGTTTGGACCTTTAGCTTCTAGAACACCTCTATTATTTGAGGCTAGTTTAGTAGATGATGCATCAGATATCTCACCAAGCATGTCATTAGCAGATTTAGAAATTATATTTGAAATGTTAGAAACTGATTCAGAAAAGATTCATTATTTTACCCGTAGAACTCAACTTGATAAAAACACTATTTATACTGCAGATGAACTTGATTTACTTGCTTTTTATATTAAAACGAGTTTCAATATTGGAGAAACAGAATTTGCTGAAATGCCTCTTGAATTATATGGGGAATCTGAAGAGGTGTTTAATGCTTATTATTTAAATAAAAATAAAAAAGAAGGTAAAACCATTCCGAAACCTAGGCCTAGAAGGACAAAATGGTGGCAAGATATTATTAATAAAGTAGAAAATACCTGCAATCCATATTGGAGTGAAATAACAGTTTCATTATTGAATGTGGCTTATGAAGATCAACTAAACTTTGAAGAAGGGCTTGACAAAATCAAAAAAATAGTTGATAAAGAATGGAAAATACCTAAACATACTAATCAAGTTATTTTAACCAACGAAACTAAAGAACGTGAACATTTAATTATTGGTTATTGTTATAAAGATATGAATGTCAAAGAACGTAATGAAATGTCAAAAGAAGTAGGCATCCAAGCAATAAACGAAACTGGGATTAACCCTGCATTAATTATCTGTTTTAACGTAGGAGGTTTGGATTATCCATACAGTAGCATCGGGTTGATTGTTAAACGTGATTAATAATATACTCCTGATTTAAGTGTTATATTTTCATCATAGCTGTTTAACATAGATTTAGAGATTTTAAACTCATTAAAAAAACATTGTTCTGTCAAATTAGCTTTAACTAATTTTATCTATGTTTTTAATGATTACTGTATCCAAACTATATGTGATATAATCAGAAGATGACAAATATAAATGGTTCGTATCTTTATGTTAAATATCCTTATTT
>DADN01000097.1 GCA_002509665.1 Methanobacterium sp. UBA8 | reverse complement strand
AAAAGAAATTAAGATAAGCAAATCGTGTAAGATCAACTCTTCATGCCACAAAAACATTAGATTTTCATTAATTAGGAAGAGATTAGACAGAAATTATTGGCTTTAATTTCTTTATATGTGAGGAAATTAGAGATAAAACACAGGGATGCTTTGGCTTATTTGAAGAAAAAGCAAAGGAAGGAGATTTGGATTCTAATACAGGTGATATGAAAAGAATTATTGATCGTATTTTCATTTAATGTTGGCCACTTATGGCATATTTTCAATTAGGTCAAAGCTGCATAGTTAATGTAGTAACCTACTAAAAGAGACGTCAATAGAAAAATTGTTCCGACTCCAATATATAGCTTAGAATCCAATAGGGATTCGGCTTTGTCTAAATTATAATCCCATTTTGTCGAGGAAAATTCAATTATTGATTTTCCCGATTGTACTGTTGAATAANNCTACCAAAGATGTCCCAATTATACCTATGAATAAATATATTTCAAAAATAAATTCTGTGAGTAACTTAAATGAAATGTGAAAAACAACAATATTTAGCATAAAAAATATAATAAAGTTTATCTTAATAGAACAATCTTTTTTAAAATATATTCCTTAAATGATTCATGATCTTTAACGTCAGACCGCTTCATAAATAGAATTCGCGGAATTTTACTATTTGAACGTTTAGATATTTTTAGGTTCATTTTGGATGTAGATGACTAATATATGAGCTAAAAATAATTATTGACTTTTCGCTGTTTCGAGTGGATAATTTACATCCATTTTTAACTATGGAAGTAGCATACATAAAATTTAGAAATATTTGTTGTNNTTCAACCCATAAAAAACAGCGAAGAGCTAAAAAACACATATCAAGCCAAACAATAAGCCTTAATGATAGCTGTTTTACTGTTTTTAATTTTGTCTCCTATTTTCTCAAAATTTTGAAAAACAAATTTGAAACTTAATAGGAAAAAGTGAGCAAAAGCTAAAAATATAGGAAAAAGTGAGCAAAAGCTAAAAATAGTTACTGCCAAGGCATCTTATCGAGAATCCGGATTAAGGTATTTGCCTCATCAAAGGATAACTCAGTCCAGCCCTTTTCGGATTCATCGCAATACTGATTAATCTTTTTGTGCCTTTCCATATATCGAAGAGACTTTATTACTAAATTTTTTTGCCTGAAAGTTATCGAATCATCCATAAGCTTCATAAATGCTCCCTAAACTAAGCCTTCATTTTCAGTATTTTGTAACTGTAGTTAATCAAAAATCTATAAAAACTAAAAAAGGCTACTAGTTAATTAATACATATATATAACTCACAATATATGTACATATCTTATGGGGAGATATTTATTTTAATAAATATCAATATATTGTCCCGTATGTTTACATAAAAATATCATTGGAATTCGGAATTGAAGTATATTTAATATAACTGGATCGTACGAAGTTTAAGGATATAAAATAGGATTGATCCGATTGAACTGAGAAATTAATGAGCTTTAAAACCTCATAATGTCTTGAAATTGAACTTGATCTCATATCCATTAAACGTGACTTTTCACAAAAAGCACGTGAATTCTAATAAATAACCAAATCCAGGCACAACGAAAATTCACTCATATTTTAGCTTTTTTTCTCTCTAATCTTTCCGGAATCTGTTTTACCAGATATATTGGAATATACTCAGATACTCTCGATCTAGGAGTGGAGTTGAATGTATAAGTCATGGATAATCGAAAAATATGTAGCAATTGGAGTTGTCTTCCTAGATCACCTTCAAAGCCTTTTAGAGCCTCAAATCCACAGGAACATCCAAACACCCGACTTATCACGAGAGCTAAGCTCTGATCAATAGAATAAGACCACTTGACAGATCAAATAAGGGCAAAAAGATAGAGATTTATAGGAAGCTTGATATGTTGTGCAAGGAAGTAGGTATAGGCAAAAAGAAGGCATACACACTTGCAAAAATATCAAATATCTTCGGTGTAAAAACCTCGCAATGACTAGTTGTATCGATTCCAAAATCAATTCCTTATTTCCTGAAAAAATCCGTGATCTACGGGTCTATTCAAAAGTTAAGTTTTATGAACCTACTTAGGAATCGCAGTACTAGTGTTTCATCAGTAGTAAAATGTCGTGAATCAGCAGTAAAGTGTCGTATAAAATCGGTTACAATTATTCAAAATCGTTCAATCTTTGAGGATTGACGCGACACTAGCTTTACGTGAAGATATTGACTGAATAATACAAAACGAGATGGACGAAGTAGGCGATCCGATACTAAATGTTTGAAAAAAGAGCGTCACATGATATTGTTTTTAATATCGCTTTATATCCTTAAGATGATCGTGTTTTATTGGATTGCGAAAAGAATACTTAGGTGGAGAAAAAAGAGACGGAAGTAGATTAGCTTTTGAAGTTACCTATCTAAGGCACCTCGTCTCATCTCACTTGCTGTGATCTTTACGTTTAAATTAGGGTTTAAAAAAGATTTTGTCAACTGGCTAATCAATCTCAGACTATTCATAGCCAAAAGTGTTACCGGCATTTTTTTAATAATGTCATCCTCTGTTCTGGTATCTATATTTCTTCTCTTCTACTTGGGGAATCGATTTAGGAGCAACGCTTTTGCTTCTCTTCATCTTTGTATGATTATAAAAATTTGAGTTACCTATATTCCCATAATTTGGTGCGACGAATAGGATTAAAACCAAGGAATACCTTTGTAAACAGATCGCTCAATCTTCCTTATTCTGAATCAAATTTATGTTAAAATTTATGTTTATTATTTCCATTAATAAAGAAAACAACATAGTCTCTTAATTTCCCCGATCCAAACATTTCACCCCAATAATATTTATATGTGGTAAAGATTACACTACAGCTTGATTTTTCCGAACGTTTTATATTACTCATTAGATTATTTAATATATCATGACATGTAGAGACATGGCATCCATG
>DADN01000092.1 GCA_002509665.1 Methanobacterium sp. UBA8 | reverse complement strand
GGAAAAGCTGATGATATCATGGCATTTAAATTGGCGAATATCATTGCATTTCCTATAGCTTGAAAAATCCTTATTAAAATGAACATTTCCCCAGAAGTGGAGAAAGCTGATAAAAACGAGCTTATAGTGAAAATAATTAATCCATATTGAAATATGCGTTTTCGCCCGTATATATCCCCAATCCTACCAAATGGAATATAAAGTATAGCAGCAACAAGCAGATAAACTGTTGATGTCCAGGTTAAAAATACAGCAGATAAATTAAATTCACTTGCCATAACGGGTAGTGCCAGATTAAGGGATGATCTAACAAATGGCGTAAGAAATGATACTAATATTCCCACTATCAAAATATCTTTTTTTAATCCTTTATAATTCAATTAAAGCACCTGCATTAAAAAATTTTAACTGAAATTGATTTGTTATTTGTTTAATTACTCAATATAATGATAGTTTTTACTGATATATTAAATATATACTATTTATCCGGATAGTGGAAGGATTAATTAATGAAGTTCAGGAATAATAACCTTATTTAGTATGCATAACTTTTGCAGGTAAAGTTATATCTAATATAACAAAAAAGGAGTAATATTAACAGCCGGCATGTTCACATAAATTTTTTATATTTTTTTTTATTTTCTCAAATATAGCGGCATTGTAGCTAAAGATAGTCGATTTAAACTAATCAGAAATTATTCATTTGTTAAACTACTCAAATATCGCCCAGAGGGGCTAACTAAAAATAAAAATGTCAACATTGTTACATCAAGTTGTGTTAACAAAATAATTCGGGTCGCAACATTTCAGATAAAATTGAATAAATGGAAATTTTATCATGAATTTACCCCACTATTCCTTTCTGAGGATAATATGGTAGGACGTTAGCCAAATATTAATATCCCCAATATACCATGCATAGTTGCAAAAATAAATGAAATAACCACCACTACCGGATGCCACATAAATCGTACATTCAACCATCTCTGATGAATACTAATGCCGATCATTGCAGCTATAAAAAATAAAAACAAAGTTAAGATACCTAAAATACCTACAAGGGGATTGCCTGCTGATACTCCAACTACAGTCATGATTATTGCCAGGAAGAATGAAACTGCAACCATTGTAGGATGCCATTTAAATCTTAACAACCCTCGATAAAAACTAATACCAAATATGGCAGTTATAAGAAACGAAATTAAAGTTATAACACCCAAATAAAGTACAAAAGGCTTACCAAATATAGGATAAAAAGCAATACTAACCATATATTTCTTCCTCCATAATCTAAACTGTTATATCTTGTTTCTAATTTTTGATGTGTGTATATTAAATATAGTACGCAGTACCATATGCATTTGCCTATTACATTAACATGGATAGATACAATTAAGTTTACATAGTACCATACAATGGTAATATGAGTTTATATACAAAAATTAGATGAAATATGGCTGAAGAAGGTCTAATTATGAGCTAAAATCTTGTTAATGAGTCAAAAATTTTCGGTGAAATTATTATTTAGTTGTAATTTTTTTTAAAGTTGAACTTCGTTATCTGTAAAGAGGCAGCAGAATAGGTTTGAATTTTCCTTTGTTATAAATTGTATGGCAAATTTGTGTAGTATCAATTAGAAAAACTTCATTATAACATACTATAACAACCATACGGTTAAACAAATCAAGTTTAACGAAATATTTTTTTATTGGCCTTTTACTTAATGCAGTGATAAACATTGACTTCTTTTCATATATCTAACCTAATTAGTTCTTATATTAGTCTAAAATAGAATTAAGGGATTATAAGATTTAAAAATTATATCCAGTTCCTTCTCCTGAAGTATATGAGCAAGCTAATTATAATTACAAAATTTGTAAGTAAAACAAGTGGGTATGCAAGGGGTATTCCAAATTCAGGAATAAATTGAAAATTCATACCATAAATTCCTACAATGAAAGTTCTNNGACCCTAACGATTTCATCTAACCTTCTGCTCATTGATGAATTATATATATCGCGTATCTCAGTAATTCTACCAGATAATGTGTCAATTCTACTAATTACTTGAGATACATGGCTTTGAAAATTCTTTAAAAAAGTGCTGGTTGATTGATTTATTAAAGGTGATTCAGTTAGCTCCATACTATTGATTATCTGTTGAAGTGGGAGGATGTTATACTTTATTTTATCAAGTTCATTCCTATGTGTATGAATTAATCTAAAATTTTCATTAGATGGTTCATCCATTATATCTTCAGCTGCCTTTGAAAGATCACCTTCAAGTTCTTTAAGTGTAATTATTTGAGAATCAAGAATAGTATCTACAATGGTATAAGCTAAATAATCAGCCCCTTTATTTCTAATATGATGTTCAGGGACATTTAATCTATTCATTACTGGATTAAATATTTCTGCATTGTCAGGATGTATTGAAATTACATAATTATTCCCTAAAATAATGCTAATCTGTGTTCGTTCTATTCTGGTTTTGTTTTTGACATTTAACGCAACTAAGGTTATATAAATATAATTTTTGTAATCTTCAATATCAGGTATATAATCAAATGTTAAAACTCTTTTTAGAACATGTTCATTTAAATTCAGGCATTTAATAAGCTTCTTTAAAGATTTATCTTCTGTAAGATAAGTTATTTTAATCCATGTTGTTTCATTTTCTTTAATTTCTGGACACTCACTAAATATTTCTTCTTTGAAGTGCTCTTCGTTGTATTTTATGATTTTAGTTTCTGTTTTCCCCGTGTTTTCAGTTAAAATATCCTTGACCTGATTATTAAATGTTTTAAAACTGGTTTTAGGGTTCATTTTTTACACTCTTGATATAATTAAATTATATATAATACTTTTTCTATATTTAATATTATATTATATTTTTTATTGATTTATAGGTGCTTTAAATGAGGTCGCATAGCCCCCAAATTGTATTTAAGGCATAAATATTTAAATAAAAAGGAGAGATGTCAAATTGATTGAAAGAGAAGGTAAATACACCACTGTGAACGGAATGAAAATGTATTATGAAGTCTCGGGCAAGGGTGATCCACTAATCGTATTGCACGGTGCTTATATGAACATAATATCAATGGGAAAAATAATCCCCAAGCTCGCTAGGACCCACAAGGTCTATGCCCTCGAATTACAGGGTCATGGTCGGACCACTGACATTGACCGCCCCATCACCTATCCAAACCTGGCAGACGATGTAGCTGCTTTTATGGACGCTGTAAGTCTTAAGAAATCTGATATATTCGGTTATTCCATGGGTGCTGTAACGGGACTACAACTTGCCATCCATCATCCGGAGAAGGTAAATAAACTTATATCTTGCTCAGGTGCTTATGATATTGAAGGTTGGCAGCCGGAGTTCAAGAAATTCATTCCGCAAATGACTGTAGAAATGTTTCTCAATATGCCATTTGCTGAAGACTATCGTAAGATTGCTCCTAATCCTGATGGATTTCCTGCACTTGTGGAAAAGCTGATAGCTCTCGAGAAGGAACCGATGGCATTGGAAGAAGATGTTAAAAAATTGAAAACTCCAGTGCTGATCATTGCTGGTGATGCAGACGGGGCAACACTCGAACATACGATAGCTATGTTTCGGTTGCTCGGTGGCGGTGTTATGGGTGATATGGACAAGCCCTTGCCAAATTCGCGTCTTGCTATTATGCCCGCAACATCACATACGTCCGTCATTACCCAGACCGATCTTTTAACTGCTTTCATTGAACCTTTCCTGAAAGGAGAAACACCAAAGGGATTTTTCCAATAGACCATTATAATAGGCTTTTTTTGAATTATAGTAGTCATGAATAATTAAAATTAAATTTAAGTATTATTAAGCACTTAAATAATGTATATGACAAAAGTTATTTTAGGTTTGACAATATCCCTTGATGGGTTCGCCGAAGATATTAATAACAGCGTTAAAAAACTTTATCCTGACCTGGATACACTTAGAGATACGAACGTCTTGAAAGAATCCATAATTTCTACTGGTTCGGTTGTAATGTCGAAAAAAGAGTTTTCCATGGCAGAAGACCCTAATTCAATAGCAGATAGTTATGAGTATCAAGTGCCAATATTTGTTTTTACAGATAAAGCACCCAAAAAGCATCCAAAAGAAAATGATAATTTAACCTTTACTTTCGTTACTGAAGGTATTAAAAATGCCGTTATGCAAGCAAAAGCAGCGGCAGGCGGCAAAGATGTTACCATTATTGGTAGCGCAAGCACAGCTCAACAATGCATAAAAGCAGGATTAGCTGATGAGCTCCATATTGACATTATACCAATATTTCTTAAAAAAGGTTATCGGCCGTTTGAAGATATTGATAATAAATCAATTAATGTTGAACGAATAAAAGTAGTCGCGCTTCCAGCTGGCAGAACGCATCTTAGATTCCGCGTTAAATAAAATTTGCAATCCAAATTTTAAATTATAACTTTTCATTTACTTTCTTAAAATACAATGATCATGATGCTAAGACGAGCCGAGCTTAGAGAAGCAATTATTTCTTCAAAAATAGTACAGAAATTATCCCATAATATATAATAAAAAATATAAAAAATTTATTATTACTAGTTTTAACATAGATTATCATAGATTATGTGAAGGAGGTTAAAACATGATTTATGTAATTGGAGATCTAAAAGTTGAGAATTTTGATAAATGGAAGCCTGTTTTTAATGAAAGATCAACTGCACGTAAAGAAAACGGAGGATATGAAGCTCGTCTATTCCGTAACTCCGATGATCCCCATGATGTTGAGATTTTATTTAAGTGGGACAATAAGGAAAATGCAAAAAAATACATGGAATCAGGATCTGTAAAGAAAGTTCTAAAAGAAGCAGGTGCCAAAATAGAAAGAGTTACTTACCTTGATGAAATAGAAAAAACAATTTAATGAAGGGAGTCCTACAGGTGGATATTTTCCTGACAGATCAGGATATATTCATCAAATTCTTGTTCTGATTAATTATTTTTAAATTATAACAACCATATGGCTAAAGATATCAAAGTAGGAAAATATCACCCATCACGCGGTAGGGTTTATTTTCCTATAATTTCCCATTTCTCTTCATCTGTATAAACGTTGGAACATACATTACTGCAAAACCAATGACAATTGACAATATAACGTCTAAAACCTAATAACCATTTTTTTATTTATAGATGCATATAATAGATTCTAAAGATGATTGGGAAAATAAAGTGAAAATAATGATAAGAGCAGCAACTTTAAGCGATGTTGATGATATAGCTGTGTTGATATTGAGGACTTGGAAAGGTGCATACACTGGAATTATTGACCCAGAATATATAAAAACAATGGATAAGGATAAGTATGTTTCTATTTTCAAAGATAACATTCTAAACCAGAAAGAAATAATCTATGTGTACTACAAAAAAGGAGTAAAAGGATTTATCTCTGGACAGGAACAGTGCGAGAATTATGATTGTGAGATAGTAGGGATGTATGTAGATCCAGGAAATCAGGGCAAAGGAATAGGGAAACTATTATTTAAAAAGATGCTAAAAGAATTTGCTGCAAGTGGTAAAAGAAGTCTTATAATTTGGACCCTGGATGGTGCAGATAATAATGGTTTCTATATAAAGATGGGTGGAGTAAAAAAAGAAACTAAAACGCTGAAGTATGGTGGAAAATCGTATGCTGGTATAGGTTTCAAATTTGATTTAAGCAAGTACAATAATTTATTATAATATAATTAATAGCTTAAGGCCAAAAATAAGAGTTTTACAGAATTTATAAAATTCTTCGAACTTTACACCACTCTTCCATTTTTGAAGTAATGTAACTAAAAATAGTCAAAATAATCCAAAAAGTAGTATTTGCAGTCCTTAACACAGCTTTCCTCACGATAGATTTAATTAAAATATTATATTAACCTACTCAATATAGTCTAATTAGAAATATCATAGGGTGATTCAATGGGGAAAAAATATCTATCTTTAATGGGAATTTGTTTTATTTTAATTGTTATTTTAGGAATATCAGGATGTACCAATTCTAACAATGTAAATCCTCAAACTGACATAATAGTAGACGGAAATCTCAATGGGCAATGGAATAATCCACAACAGACAGGGTGGCTGGTCAATGGAAATCTAAAAAGCACGAGTAACACCGATTATTCTCAAGTAACAGTTAAATTAACATCATATAACAATCAAAATCAAGTGGTTGGAGAAAATACTGCTACTACAAGCATCAGTAATGGATACGGGTCAATTAGCGCTGTTGTTCCAGTAACCGGTCAGCCAGCTTATACAAATATGACAGTGGTAAACGCCACACAAAGCACTGCCAGTGATACAGATAATTCTAAAAGCAAAAAAAAGAGAAAATAGGTTATCCTTTTTAATTTCTATTTTTTTTTAAACTAAAGCAGATGTCCGGCTAAAATTAACCTGATTATTACCTAGAGGCTAACTAAAAATTAAAATTTTAACACATTATATCAAATCGCCACAAAAAATGATTTCAACCAGTTTATAACTTTCCATAAATTACAGTTATGTTAATCTTAACGAGTTCAGCTTGGAAGTGTAAAATAAAAGACAGAACCTTTACCAAACTCAGATTCAACCCAAACACGTCCACCATGACGTTCAATAATCCTTTTAACTATTGATAAACCAATTCCTGTGCCTTTATATTCTTCTCTTGTATGTAATCGTTGGAATATGGTGAAAATTCGTTCAGAATATTGTTCCTCTATTCCAATGCCATTATCTTCAATACTAAATACATATTCATCATTATATATATCCCTATTAGCACATATATTGATTTTAAGTGGTTCTTCCTGTTTTCTAAACTTAATAGCATTACTAATCAAATTTTGGAATATTCTTTGCAATTGGCTTGCATCACCAGTTACAGTTGGAAGCTTATCAACATTTATTTTTGCATTAGATTCTTCAATTGAAGTATAGAGAGTTTTAGTTGTTTGATTTAAAATTTCGTTTAAATTTACAGGCAGGAAATCTTCCCCTTTAGTTCCAACACGAGAATATTCAAGTAAACCTTCAATCTGCTCTTTCATACGGACAGCAGCTTCAACAATGTAATCCATGAACTCATTAGCATCACTATCAAATTTACCTTTATAGCGCCTTTCAAGTAACTGAGTAAAACTGGCAATAGTACGTAATGGTTCCTGTAAGTCATGAGAGGATACATATGCAAATTGTTCTAATTCTTCATTGGAACGTTTTAAATCAATTAATACTTTTTGAAGTTTCCTCTCATTTAGTTTTTGTTCTGTAACATCAATTTCCATCTCAAGGATTAAAGGAGAACCATCCACATCAGTAAAAGGCATATTATAAACATCTATAACAAAACCATCATGAGTTTCTAACTCCCAAGAATGAGGTTTACCTGTTTCAAGCACCTGATATGCCTGGCACCAATGACAAGGCTCGTTAAATCCAAAAAGATATTCATAACAGTGTCTACCATGGGCTTCGCCAAATCTCTCACGGAAAGTACGATTAGCAAATTTAACATGATGATCCTCTGTTAACAAGCATATCATCACGGGTAATGTTTCTAACATGCCATATAATCGCTGCCGTTCATTCGAAATATCCTCTGTATATTTCCGTATATGTTCCTCAGCTTTTTTACGTTCAGTAACATCATTAAAAGTTAATACTCCCCCAAATAATTTACCGTTTTCATCATAAAGAGGGATTGCAGACGCTGTAATCCATTTAACCCCACTCAAACTCTCCAGATATAAATCCGCATCTTTGACAGCTTTACCTCTTAAAGCTCGAGCAATAGGAACATTTTCAGCAGTTACAGGTGTACCGTCAGAATAAAACCACGTGTATTTTTCTACACGTTCTTTTATGTTGCCTTTAGAATCAAGTTCAAGACTTTCATAATAACGCTTTGCAACATCATTAATCTGTATTATATCCCCATTCTTGTTTTGAATAACAACTCCATCTGCAATAGAGCCTATAATAATTTCAAGCTCAGTTGCATGTTTCTTAACATTAGAAATTGCAATCTTAAGACTCTCTTCTGCCTGTTTTCTTGCCGTAATATCCCTAATAATTGCCAGCATGCCCTCAGGATTTCCTTTATCATCCTTGAGCATTGTAGTTAAGACTTCAACATAAATTTTTTCACCATTATTTTTAATATGTATATTTTCCCCACGCCAGTAACCCTTAGTTTCAAGCAAGTGGTATGCCTCTTCTTCACCATCAGGCGTAAGCCACTCATAACTATGAGAATATGATAATGGTTTACCTACCATTTCATCACTTTTGAAACCATAAAGATTTTCAGCTCCTTGATTCCAATAAGTAACCTTGTAATTATTATCAATTACAATTATTGCATCATTAACTTGAGATAACATTTCAGCTTGATATTTAAGCTCTGCTGTCCTTTCTTGAACTTTTAATTCTAAATTATCACGAATTTCATTTAATTCTTCTTCCGCTTTTTTACGTTCTGTAATATCTTTCCAATAGACCGAAATGCCTTCTGCAGATGGATAAACACTAATATCATAGCATCTGTTGGTTAATACCCCACTAATTTCAAATTGTTGAAATTCTCTATTTTCCATGGCCTTGCGATATGCCAATTCATGTTCAGTGCCGATAATTCTCGTGAATTCATCCCATAGATTTTTTCCTATCAAATTTTCGGGTTTTTGACCTATATTGTTGGCTGCACGTGAATTTATATAAATAAAGCACCAATGCTTGTCTAAACTGAAAAATCCATCAGTAATACTTCCCACAATCTCTTTAAGCTGAATTTGACTCTTTTTAAGGCTTTCATTGGCTTTTTTGTGTTCAGTAACATCTTGTATTTGTGCTAAAAACCCAGAACCAGTAATAGAAATAGTATAATCAACATAAATAACCCCACTCTTTATTGGAGTGAAAAAGCCCATTTCTTTAATTTTATCCAAATCTATTGGAGATTCAAATCTAATAAAACCATTCTTAAAGAGTTCTTCTTTATGAGATTCAATATAATAATTATCAAACAAATTAGTTCCTTTAATATCTTCTAAATGCGAAACAGCAGCAATTTGTAATGCTGATTGGTTAGCGTCTGTTAGTTTTCCTTCACCATCGTAAAATAGTATTCCTATAGGGGATTTTTCAAATATTTCCCTGAATTTATCGTTTGATTGCTCCAGAATTTGCCCCCTTGTGATAATTATATGAAATAGTAATGTGCAACAATATGAATAAATTTTAATAAATAAATTTCTATTTTATTTTTAAAAATTAGTATTGGATTATTTTAGTAGCATTATCTTATTTATTTCTATTTCACCATAGTTAATGAAGCAAAACATAGGTTTAATTTAGCATTCTTCATTATAGCTTGTATGGCAAATTTATATACCGCTACTTAGAAAAATTCCATTATATAACAGCTTTACAGTTAAAACAAGTCGAAATTAACTAAATATTTTTTAAATATGTTTAAGGCTTAATTTAATTCCCATTACAATTCAACTAATTCATTTATCATCCATTTTGTAATTTTTTTGCTTTATTTCTGCTTTTAACGTTTCTTCAAGTTCATCTGCCATTATGACTATTTCAAGATATTTATCAGTG
The DNA here is from genome assembly GCA_002509665.1 of Methanobacterium sp. UBA8. Taxonomy (GTDB): domain Archaea; phylum Methanobacteriota; class Methanobacteria; order Methanobacteriales; family Methanobacteriaceae; genus Methanobacterium_D. The sequence goes on along the minus strand of DADN01000092.1, from coordinate 6,752 downwards.
TCATCGATGGTATTAATAATATTCCTTATTGCAGGAATAAATTCCAGCATATTTTGTGCATCTTTAATTGTTTTAGGCTTATGTTTAGGATTTTTATGTAATTCCAGTACAAATCTAATTACTTCAGTCCAGACTTCATCGTAATTATATTCATTCATGTTATCTTACTAATTATATTAAAGGTATTACATAAGTAATTATCCAAAAAAGCTTGTTAATTAGATATCTAACTGGAATAAGAATATACAAAAGATTTAAAAAAATGATTTTTGTTAATCAAATTATAGATAATGTCCAGTTCACTTCAAAATTTTATGAATATACCCCATCTTAATTAAAAACAGAAGGCCCCAATCTAATTAATAAAATACAAATATTCCCCTATACTACTATTTTATACAATATAACAATTAATAAGGACAGTTTAATATAGTATCTTAAACACCGTAAACTTTATTTAATTACTTAAATAATCATATCGTATAAAGAAAACTTGGAGGGAAAATACCTATGTGGGAAGTTTATTTGGTTCCAGGATTGATAATCTTGACAGCCTTCATCACACTAGTTTTAACAGTAGCAGTAGGCACCATGTTCGCAGATGTGTAATAATATAAAATATTTTACTAATTACTAGTGTTAAGAGCGGCGCCTAATAAATGTTAAAATAAAATTATACCCAAAATATCCATTTATATTTCATTTAAATGTTTTAATACTTATTTTAATTCATTCAGTTGTTTTTTGGGTTATTAAAAGGGATATTATCCCAATATCCTTTGCTGTTACGAGTTGATGATACATATCTTTTTTCATGATTTTTGTTAGTCAAATTAAAGATAATATCCATTTCATGGATATGCTCAAATTTTAATTAAAACAAGCGATCCATTTATTAAATAAAACACAAATATTTCTGGATGCCACTTTACAGATTAAATACCGCTCCTTTAATATCACAAACTTTATTTTTTATTACTTAATAATATATTATTAATAATTAAAATTTTAGGAGTGAATACTCATGTGGGAACTTTTGTTGATTCCAGGATTGATAATTATGGTTGCCTTCATCGTTTTAGTTTTATTAACAGCAGTAGGCACCATGTTCGGAGATATGGGTTAATAATATAATGTATTTTACGGGGCGAATCAAAACCCTTCATTTTACTGATTAATTTAGGTAGATAATAGTAAAATACACATTTCATTATAAATTGAATTTTAACCTGTTTTTTTAACTCATTAAATCAAAATAAAATAATTTCAATTTCAAAAATTTAATATTAAACTTAAGGCACCTAGCACAAAAAACAATTCACTAAAAATTTTAAGGAACAATTACAAGCTATAGATGTAAGCTTAAAAACTTATTTAACATGTAACACACCATTTAAGAATACCTACTTTATACCTCCACAAAGGTGAAAGTTAAAGGCGGAAAAATAATTAATTTCCCTAATAGGAATCTAGTTTTATGTTATTCTACATTTACATTTAACAAAAATAACAGAAAATTACCTTAAATATTATTAATAGTTTACGCAAGTGCGTTTTTAGTGAACTAATGCAAATTAGTAATTTTCATATAATTCAAAATAGATAATAACTGTTAAAGTAGGCGTTTTCAATATTTATAGGCATTAAAACCTAATATATGACTTATGCTCCCATAAATAATATATTAATCCATTAAAATTTTTTTAATGACATATACAAATGCATTCATATATTATAAAATTAAAATAGCTAATATTTTTCCATTTTAAGGAATAATAAGAATTAAAGTGAATATGATCGTATAAAGAGGGTAAGCATGACTTTAACTGAAACATTGTTAGTTACATCTATTATTTTTTTAGCCATTGCAATATTTACGATACAACAGCTTAAAAAACTCCAGAATATAGTAGAAACACATTCTACAAAGAAATAAACTATTATCTTAGCACATGAATGCATTAAAAGATAATATAAGTAATAATTTAAATTTAAATACCGAAATAAGCTCAATAGCTTTAAATATGGCATTAAATTTACTAAAACATTTAATAACAGAACAATTTTATGCAAACTCCCTGAAAACAGATAAATTAAAATAGAGAGGTATAGCCAAAAAAATGTAACCTGCTTTAAAATAAATTTTGAATTGTTTAGATGTGATAAAATGACCGCAAAAGTATTGGTAGTTGAAGATGATAGTATTTCCGCTTCAGTACTCAAATTAAAACTTGAGAACTGGGGATATAAAGTCCCAAAAATTGCATTAACTGGTAATGAAGCAGTTAAAGAAGCTAAAAGCACATGTCCAGATATCATAATAATGGATATATCCCTTAAAGGTAAATTAGATGGTATTAAAACTTCCGAATTGATAGATGCAGACTTTAAAACTCCCATCATATATTACAGTGCCAAAAACGACGAGAAATTATTAAAAAAAGTTAAAAAGCTTAATAATAGAGATTACATCTCAAAAACATCTGAAGACGAACATTTAAAATTAGCCATAGAAAATCAACTTAAAAAAGATAATTCAGATCAAAATAATGAGTTAAAAACAAAAAATAGGATGTTATTTCCAGTTGTAACTCTTCAAGATCAAAGCACAGAAATAAAACATGGAGATGAAAATTTAAATAAAATTGTATCTGCAAAAGAAGAAAGCACATTATCAAGAAGAGTTGAAAAATTTCAAAATCAAGGTTATATTAAAATAAAACCTGTGAATGGAAATTTAAAGCCAGTTATAGAAAAAAAATCTAAAGAAGAAAATTTTGATGTAACAAACATTGATTCCTCCCAAAATAACCCTAGTAATACAGAAAATTCCCTTTCAAAGAGACAGGGCCATGATTATATTAAAACAAGAAAAAAAATAGATCAAGGAATTCATAATCTAAAAAAACATTTTTCTGATTTATATGATAAAACTGAATCACAAGAATTAGAAATTGAAAAGCTCAAAAAAGCAGAAGAAGAATACATTAACTCAATACAAGAAAAGAATAAAAAAATTGAAGAAATGGGGAAACATCAACAAAAATTAGAAGAAAAACTAAACACGTACAAAAAACAACACCAAAAAATGTTAAATGAAGTACACAACTTAAAAAAGCAAATAGATCCATTCTTACCTATTTAAATGGTAAATCATAAGTATTTATAAGATGAAAGCAACTACATTATAAAAGCTGTCTTATTGTTAATATAAAGTCCATTGCATCAGTATGAACTAATCTATGATTATTAGGACGTTAAAAAAATGAAATTTAGACATGATAATGGAAATCTGCCTTTTATATCAATGGGACTATGGGAAACCATATTTAATTCAATAGAAGTTCCTATAATGATTTTAGATAAAGAACACAGAATCGTTCGTATAAATAAAAGCATGAAAAATAAAACAGGTATTAAACATGATGTAATTGGAGAAAAATGTTATAATATAATACACGGAACACCCGCACCGCCAGTATTTTGTCCACATGCTAAAACTATTCAAAATAATGAAGAATACACAGAAGAAGTAGAATTTCCAGATTTTTGGCTCTTAGTTTCCACCAGCCCCCTATATGATTTTGAAGGAAACCTAATTGGAAGCGGTCATATTGCTCAGGATATTACCAAACAAAAGGAAGCTGAAAAAGAAATACATGATTTATTGGAATTAAAAGAGTTATTAATGAAAGAAACACACCACAGAGTAAAAAATAATTTAGTTACTATATCCGGTCTCTTATCACTTCAAGCAATTAATATAGAAGATCAAAGTGCAAAAGAAGCGTTATTGGATTCACAGAACCGCGCGAAAGCCATGGCAATTATACATCAAAAGCTTTATAGCTATGCTGACTTTGAAAAAATTGATTTAAATCATTATCTCACACAATTGCTGGACGAGATCTTAAATACATATTCTGCAGATAAAAAAGTTCGTTATCTTTTGGATGTGGATGATATTTCATTGAATGTTGACACTGCACTGATTTTGGGGCTAATCATAAACGAATTGGTATCCAATTCATTGAAATATGCATTTTTAGAAGATGAAAAATATATTATACATGTAAAATTACATAAAAGTGATGATAAATTTATTTTAAGTATTTCCGATAATGGGAAATCAATCCCAGATCATATAAACTTAGAAGAGCCAGACTCATTTGGGCTTACCCTTGTAAATCTACTTACAAAACAAATAAACGGCCAAATTTCTATTAAGCGTGACAATGGGACCCTTGTTACCATTAACTTTGAGTTATAGTTAATTGTGTATTATAGTTTAAAATAGTTAAAAATTTAGAAATTATTAATTAATAATGCCATAAATTCTATTATTTTCTAATTTAGCATTTAAATTCATTTTAATATTTTCATCTTTCTTTACTATTGTAAAAGTTTGGTTATTGATTTTACCATTTTTTTTCAATTTTTCTAAGAAAGTTTTTGTCTTGAGTTGATTTTGGAGTTCAATTCTTCTATCCAGTGTATCATCTAAAGAGCAGTTGCTCAAAATATCTGCCAGAAATTTATTAATCGATAATATATCCCCTTTTATGTCAGCAATGAAAATTCCAGTCATTAAATTATCCATTAAGTCATTATATTGTTTATCAGCTTTTTTCAGCTCTTTTTCTAGATCATGTTTATAGAAAGCGAGTTCAATGGCAAATTTTAATTCTTTATCATCAAATGGTTTGAGTATATAAGCATAGGGAGATGTTTTATGCGCCCGATTCATGATTGTATTTGATGAATATGCTGTAAGGTAAATAAAAGGAACTTCAATTTCACTTTGAATTCTTTCAATTAATTCAACACCATCTTCCATTCCATTGATCATTATATCCATAATTATCAAGTCAGGTTTTAATTCTATAGCCATTTTAAATGCTTCTTCTCCAGAAATAGCTATACCCACGACTGAATATCCCCATCTTTGGGCTTTCATTTCTAATTCAAAGGAAGTTATACTCTCATCTTCCACAATTAGTATTTTTTTAACCATTAAACCACCCTTGATACTAAATTAAATAACTGATATTATTATATGTCACTTTTATCTTTATATGGAAATTTAATGTAAAATTCTGTTCCGTCACTTATATTTAACTTTATAGATCCTTGTAATTGTCTTATTAGCCTATTAATCAGTTGTAAACCTAAAGTTTTTGTCTGTTCAATCTGAAAATCAGGTGGTAATCCCACACCATCATCAGCCACTACTAAACAGTAATAATTATCAACCCTTTTGAGTCTTAAACTTAATTTACCACGTCCTTGAGGGAAAGCATATTTCAAAGAGTTAGTTAAAAGTTCATTGATAATCAATCCTATTGGTATGGCACTGCTAATATCCATTTTTACGGATTCAACATCCAAAATTGTCTCTATTTTACCCATATCTTGCCCATAAGATGCAAAAAGGTTTAAAATAACTTGATCCAGATATTCTTTTATATTTATCTGAGAAAGATTTTCATTTTGATAGAGTTTTTCATGGATTAATGCCATTGATTGAATTCTATTATGATATTCCCGAAGAACATCTTTGATTTTTTCATCATCCTGATACATTAACTGAAGACTTAATAAACTGGACAGTATCTGCATGTTGTTTTTTACACGGTGATTGATCTCCAGCATCATTAAATCTTTTTCTTCTAAAGACATTTTTAATTTTTCTTCAACATTCTTACGTTTATTGATATCTTGAATTATAACCAAACGTCCATGAAATATATTCCCATTATCATAAATAGGACTAATTTGTACATGGATCCAGTGATTAATTGGATTTCCCAATAATAATTCAGATTCAGGTTTAGATTCATTATAAAAATCTTTAAGATCAACGAAATCACTGAAAATATCATTAGCGTTTTTACCGATGTCTTTACTACTTATTCCCATTAAATTAGCAGCAGCATTTACTTCAATTAACTTATCTTCTGTATTGAAGACTAAAACACCATTAGNNGTATGGGCCATAGGGATGATATCCAAGAAACCAAGCTTAAAAATGCTTATGGCAACCAGTATCACGGCAACAGCTAATCCAAAAGGAGTAATGTCTAATTCAGGAATAGTAATTATGTGCATCACATAAGCAATGCTAGAGACCATTGGAAATAATCCGCTTAGCATTAAAATAAAAATCTGTAGACGATATATCTTGGAAGAAGTTATGAATAATCTAACTAAAAAAACGATTCCAGTTAAAATCATTATAGAACTATATGTGAGAGTAACCCAGAAAAAAGGGCCGTGCTCGTAAATTAAATACGATCCAGACTGATTTGAGAATTGTAAAATATTTGACCAGAGAAGTCCGTGCCATTCATTGGTTAATGCAACAACAATAATGATTAGGGGTATAATCATAAGAATAGACATATATGCAGGTTTAAGATATTTTTCATGTTTTTCGTATTCCAGTACTAATATAAGCCATATTGGTGGTGCAATGGCTGCTCCTATGTAACTAATTTTGTTCCAGAAAATATTTATACTTAGATCAGTGCTAAAAAATTCCATTGCATAACCAAAACACCAAAAAAATACAGATATTGCCAAAATTGAGAAATATAAATGCAATCTCAAAGAACTTTTTCTGTAGCTGTAAATGGCTAAAGTTAAAAGGATAAACGAGATTATTAAAGGTATAAAACCATAATAAGAATATTGAAAGTTCATAAAACGTCCCTTTACTTTGAATAGTATTTACATAACTAATCCTTTTAATC
>DADN01000100.1:13032-15340 GCA_002509665.1 Methanobacterium sp. UBA8 | reverse complement strand
AAAAAGGAATAAACGAAGGCAAACTTAAAAATAAAGATATTATCTCAAAAATATTGCCTTTAGCCGAAGATAAAGAACTCTTTATGAAAACATGTGCACCTCTTCAATATGAAGAGAACAGGTCAACACTGGAAGATGAAGTTTCACTTACAGACGGTCGAGTTATAAGACGGTTTTCTACGCAAATTAGAGACAAAAAAGACCGCTATTTTGGAAGATTGTTTATATGTGAAGATATCAGCGAACGTAAAAAAATTGAAAATTTCATTAAAGATAGGGAAGAGCATTTAAGCTTAATTACAGACAATATGCTGGATTTAATGTTTCAGGTTAACAGTGAAGGAATTTTCGAATATGTAAGTCCTTCTGTTAAAGATTTACTGGGATATGAAGCAGAAGAAATCATTGGTAAAAGGGATTATGAATTTATTGGCATGGCCCATCCCGATGATTTTGAAATACTTATAGATACAATTCAATTAGTTGTCCAAACTTTAAAACCAAACAGAGCACAGCATAGGCTCAAACATGCCGATGGACATTATATTTGGGTAGAAACCGTTGGAAATCCCCTTTCCAATAGTAAAGGCGAATTTGCAGGGGCAGTATATATCACCCGAGATATTAAAGAGCTTAAAAAGGTAGAAAATCAGCTTAAATCTTCCTTAGATGAGAAAGAAGTGCTTTTGAGGGAAATTCACCATAGAGTTAAAAACAACATGCAGATAATAAGTTCTCTTTTAAATCTTCAATCTCGATATTTAAATGATGACAAAACAGTAAATATTCTCAATGAAAGTCGAAATCGAGTTAGGTCTATGGCAATGGTCCACGAGGAGCTTTATCGATCTCGTGATCTTTCAAAAATTGATTTTACAGATTATATTCAGAGATTATTATCGGGACTTTTTAGTTCTTACGGAATTGATAAGAATTTTATAAAACCAGAAATTAATGTAGAAGATGTTCTTCTAAATATAGACATTGCGGTCCCCTGTGGTTTAATTATAAATGAGTTGGTTAGTAATTCTTTAAAACATGCATTCATACAGGGACAAAAAGGAAAAATATCAATTAAATTTCATCATCATGGTGAAAAATATGTACTTACAGTTACCGATGATGGAACTGGATTTCCTAAAGGCATTGATTTTAAAAATACAAAAACATTGGGATTACAATTGGTAAATACACTGGTAAAACAGTTATCTGGCAGCATAGATATTTGTAGCGGCAGTGAAACTTCCTTTAAGATTGTTTTCTAAGATCTATTTTAAATCTATTTTAAATCCATCAAAAAATCAAACATGAAAACATACCATTTCATAGGTACGTTTTTGCTTAACCTTGCAAAATCATAGATTTTTCAAGGTTAAACAGAAAAATATATAACTTCTTTTTAACTGACTATCAGACGGTGATTATCATGGAAATAAACGGAGTAGAAATAGAAGATACTTTTGCTGAAGCATTTGGAATACAGGTTTCACGCATACTTGTAACAGCAGCTACCAAAAAGCTGGCTAAAATAGCAGCAACAGAAGCAACCGGTTACGGAACATCAGTTATCGGATGCCCTGCAGAAGCAGGAATAGACTGCTATGTCCCACCAGAAGAAACCCCTGACGGAAGACCAGGATATATAATCATGATCTGTAACATGAGCAAGAAAAAGCTTGATCATGAATTATTAGAACGTATAGGAATGTGTTTACTCACCGCTGCAACAACAGCAGCATTCGATGCTCTTGATGATGCTGACGAAAAATTAAACGTAGGATTCAAACTAAAATTCTTCGGAGACGGCTTCCAAAAAGAATTAAACATAGATGGAAGAACAGTTTATTCAGTTCCTATCATGTCAGGAGACTTCTTAGTTGAAGGCGAATTTGGAATTAAATCAGGAATCGCTGGAGGGAACTTCTTCATAATGGGAGACAGCCAATCATCAGCATTAATAGCAGCAGAAGCAGCAGTAGATGCAATTGGAGCAGTTAAAGGTGCAATAACCCCATTCCCAGGAGGAGTAGTGGCTTCAGGTTCTAAAGTAGGATCAAATAAATACAAATTCTTAGGTGCTTCCACCAACGAAAAAATGTGTGTAACCCTCAAGGANNTCCACCAACGAAAAAATGTGTGTTACATTAAAAGACGAAGTTGAAGACAGCGACATTCCAGCTGACGTAAACGGAGTATACGAAATCGTTATTGACGGTGCAAGCGAAGAAGCTGTTAAAGAAGCAATGAAAGTCGGAATCGAAGCGGCAACCAAAGTCCCAGGTGTCTTAAAAATAAGCGCTGGAAACTT
>DADN01000100.1:8401-13017 GCA_002509665.1 Methanobacterium sp. UBA8 | reverse complement strand
TTTTTTTTAATTAGATATTGTTCAAATTTTTATTTCATATACTAAACTAAGTTCAATACAATATTAAACTAGTCAAACCATTTTTTTTATCCGGATTTAAATGATAACAAAGATATACTAAAAATAAAGTCAAAATATTAAATTTCATCAAATCAAAAATTATTAATGTATTCAAAAAATTTAAAAAATGTAATATAACAGTAATCATAATATAACCAGCTAGATCTAAAAATGATTCAATACGGCACTGGACTAGGTAAGTTTAATAGTAGATTATTATCAATAAATATTTGACTGTTAAATCCTTGAGAGTCCAAAAACAATAACCTAATCAATTTAAATAAGCATATAGAAGGGATCATATTGCCTTATATCGTATGTACTAAATGTAAAGGATACTACAAACTTCGGGAATGGGAATCAATAGCTGATTTTGAAGAATGTGAATGCGGCGGTGATTTAATACAGGTTGATTCATTGAATATACCGTATAACACTGAAAGAGTAAAAACCATTGTTGAAACATTTAAAAACTCCGAACCAGACCAAAAAAAGACTGATTCCAATGGAAATAACAAATTAAGTATCAGTATCGATCACACAGACGGATTACCCAAATTATTAAAAAGTAAAAAACATTCTAAAAAGGGTTTTTCTGTAGATGATCAACGATCCATATTTAAAGAAATAGCATTAATTCCCGAACTGTATGATTTTGAATATATAGGTCCAATTGATGACCATACAAAGTTACAGATTATCAAAATACTTGCAAAGGTTGTTAATGATGGCAAAGGAGTTATAGACGCCGCCAATGAAATCAAATCTAAAACATCACTAAATTCTGAGGATGCTGAAAATATAAGTAAAAATGAGATAAGTAGAATAAAAAATCTCGGAAACTGGCGTATTCACAAAGAAAAGGGATACAACTACTTCAAAATATCTAAATCTCTTAATACATGCGAAAAATGCCGTAAAGCTTATAATAAAAAGATATTCAATATAAATGAAGTTAAAATGCTTCCCCCATTACATCATCTATGCAGATGTAACGCTATATTCATAAAATAAATAAAAATAGTAAATACGCTAATCTTCTTCCTCAAATATGTAGCCACATGAAGAACATCGATATTTACCTTCTTTGGATTTATATCCTGTTGATGATTTATGTTGAGGCCCACCAATAACCCCTACAGTTCCTGAATCCTTCAAAATATGTTTATCTTCACAGCCGCACTTAGGACATTTTTTGCTCAGCAGTTCTGCTTTCATATTTTCACCTACTAATTTTATTCATTACCATCAGGTTGACTTTCAACAATTTCCCATATTTTTTCTTCAGGCAAATTAACCCCTAAAAGTATACCTTTATTATCAAGAGCTTTTTCAATTTTCTTAATAGTCTTAACGTCAGGAGCAGCTACTGTATGGGAATGTATTTGCCGTGATATCTTGTACAGCGATTCAACAGACCTTCTTGCGTCTGGTCTTTTAAGTTCATCTTCACAGTTTTTAACATCTTCTTCTGAGCTAATGTATAGGTTTCTAGTTACGATTTGCCTAACTCCCGGAAGATAATGCTTTGAATCCAGGATTCTACCTTTAAGTCCTATTATTATCTTTTTATCATCAAGATTAGTTACTTCATGCTTGAGGAGCAGTTCAACCACCCTACCAAACTCTCTGATTTTAGTTTCTATTTCTTCTTTAGATAAATTAACACCTAAAAGGAACCCTTTAGCCCTTAATTCCTTTTCAACATTGGCCAGGCTCTGAGTATCAGGCCCTGTAATTCTATGGGAATGAATTCCCCCACCTGAAAGAGAATATAACCTTTCTAAAGATTCCATCTTTTTGGAATCTTCATCTAAACTTTTTAAAAAGTTATCCATGTCTTCAATTTGGGATAAGCCGACGTTTCTATGCAGTGCTTCATGGAATCCTGGTAAATAATATTCAATATCTTCCATTGTACAGCCATGTTTTAAGATTATTTCAGCTTCTTTGCGTATATCGCCCACGACATGAGATTCTGTAATTTTAATCTCAGGTTTTACAATGACTTCCACAATTCTTCCATGTTTTCTTGCAGCTTCTTTTATCTCATTGTCGTTTAGGTTAACTCCTAAAAGCAAGCCTTCTTTTTTAAGTTCTTCTACAATCTTATCTAGACTTTCTCTGTCCTGCCCTGAAATCCAGTGAGAATGAATTCCACTTACCGATTCATATACCCTTTGCAGTGAGTTTTTCCTTGCTGGATCGCGTTCTAAGCTATCCATGAATTTGTTTAATTCATCCATTTTAGAAATTTGGATTTTCCTTGCAAGGGGTTCCTTAAATTCAGGTAGATGGTACTCTATATTTTCTAAGGTAGCCCCATGTTTTAAGATTATTTCTGCTTCTTTTTTGATATTTGAAACACCATGCATCATGGTAATTTTCATGAGAGTTGGCTGGATAGCAGCGAAATAAATATCTTCCCCACCGCTTGTTTCAGGTGATATAACTTTATCTGCTCCAGATCTGTAAAGTCTTTTAATATTTTCGCTTTTACTTGCCCTTGCAACTATCCATACCTCGGGATGCAGTTCCTGTGCAGTTAAAGTTATGAACAGGTTATCAACATCTTCACCTGTTGCTATTATGATGCCTCTTGCTCTCTTTATTCCTGCAGATTTAAGGATTTCTTCATCTGTTGCATCTCCAGGAATTGCAAGAACCTCTGTTTCTTCCCATAATTCTTTTTCTATAATATTTCTATCTTTTTCAATTATTATTGCTTCCTGATTCCTTCTTTGAAGCTGTTTAAAGACCGCACTGCCAACTCTACCATATCCACAAAGTATAAAATGATTTTTAGCAGCAGCTATCCTCCTTCTTTGTCTGGAACCCGAAGTAACTTCTTCTACAGCCATTGAAATCACCGTTAACGCCAAAGTAAATACATAAGCAACTAAACCAACTCCTCCTAAAACCAGCGTTATTGTAAAAAGCTTTTGAACCGGAGTAACTGGAATAATATCTCCATAACCAACAGTTGCTACCGTTATAACAGTATAATATAAAGAATTAATTATATCTAAATGCATTATATACATGGATCCGATTACACCATAAATAAACAGCGCCATTAATGCAACTAACGCATAAATCAATATAGAATACGAAATAATAGGCATGTTTTCAGATTCTATAATTGGGAGCAGATTTATTCGGGCCACTAAATCACCATGCAGCTAACTATTAATTTTAAAGTGAATTAAGGTTATAATTAAATAATTTGTTTTATAGATTATATAAATAGTGATATTTGATTAAACTTTTAATAGATAAATAAGCTGTGATAATATGACTCCAAAGGACATGATGGCCATTGATAGTAATACAGAAGAATTAGGCATTTCCAAATCTGCACTTATGGAAAATGCAGGTAAATCTGTAGCTGATCATATAATTGATATTCTAGATCCATGTAAAATTGTGATATTTGCAGGTACTGGAGGTAACGGAGGTGACGGATTTGTCGCTGCACGACATTTACTAAATAACGGTTATAATGTTGAATTATTTTCTATAGGCCACTCTGACAGGATTAAATCTCCTGAAACTCTTCAAAACTGGACTGCAATCCAGAATATAAATTCGGGCTTAAATTCTCTCAAAGTGAAAACAATTGAAGATTCATCCTCACTTAAAAAAGTCACTGCCCCAGTTATAGTCGATGCACTGCTTGGAACTGGAGTTAAAGGCAAGCTTAGAGAACCAGTTTCAAGTGCAATTGACCTGATAAACAAATCTGAGGGTATAAAAATTGCAGTCGACGTGCCAAGTGGATTAGATCCCCTGACCGGAGAGGTTCACGATAAAGCTGTAGAGGCAGATTTCACGCTTACATTTCATGAAATAAAAGATGGACTTAAAAAAGCTGCTGTTAGATATGTTGGAAATGTTATCCTGTATGATATAGGCATTCCAAAAGAAGCTGAAATATTTTTAGGTAAAGGAGACCTTCTGAGGCTCAAAAAGAGAGATATTACTTCCCATAAAGGCAGCAACGGAAGAGTCCTTGTTGTNNGTCGAGATTATTCAGGGGCCCCAACACTTGCAGCCCATGCCGCATTCAAATCTGGAGTAGATCTAGTTCATGTGGCATGTCCTCAAAGCGTTGCACTTCCAATTAGATCCTATTCGCCGGATTTTATCGTCCATACACTTTCTGAAGAGATCATCGTTGAAGAAGACGTTGACAAAATAGTGGAACTTTCAAAAAATGTGGATTCGGTTGTAATCGGCTGCGGCATGGGCAGGGACGTAGAAACTGCGACTGCTTTAAATGAAATAGTGGGGGAAATTAAAAAACCAATGGTAATAGATGCAGATGGTTTAAAATTATTATATAATGATATACTTAATGAAATAGAAAGTGAAGTAGTAGTTACCCCTCATTCTNNTCCAGAAGAACTTAAAGATAAAATGGAAATTATCTCAAAGATTTCAAATGAAAATAAATGTGTGGTCCTCCTAAAGGGAGCTCTGGATATTATTTCAAACGGCAAAAAAACAAGGTTGAATAAAACTGGAAACCCTGGAATGACAGTTGGCGGAACTGG
>DADN01000100.1:224-8370 GCA_002509665.1 Methanobacterium sp. UBA8 | reverse complement strand
GGGGACATGGCCTCCCTAAAGTATGAATATCATTTTACAGCGACAGACATGATGAAATACATCGACGACGCATTTAGATAAATACAAGGCGCAAAAACAGTTTTAATAGATAAATATGAACAGTACATTCCAAAATTAATTTTATTTTTTTATTTTAAACTAGCCCTTAGTGATTAAAAAAAGATAATTTAGTTAAAAGAATCCTAATATCTGCGCAAGTATCAAAAGCAGAACCCCCCATATTCCCCCAAATCCTGCAACAATAACCGTCAATATGTTTATAGGGATATGGACAAATGGAAGCAGATTCACTAAAAATAGGGCAATCCATCCAAGTATTACATGGACTAATATTTTCAGCAGTACCCCTGCAATTTTAAACAGAATCCCGAGTGCTGCAAATGCAACAATCAGTATTATGATTCCAAGTACTATAAGTTCTATAGACATTTTATCACGTCTTTATATTAGTTAAAGAACTTAATAAAGTTTTTGTGGATTTATTTTTGCTTTTAAGGAAAAATGGTTACTAAAAATAAATTTTATTATAACTAATTTTTGAATTTTACAAATTTTATAAAGGCCCATTTATTCACAATACCAAATCACCACTTTATTCCCAAAATATATAACCATAAGTTTATCCAGTAGCGCAGTAATTTAAATGATATAAAAAATGGAGCTGTTTGTATCCTTAAAAAAAATGTTCTAATAATTATTCTGATAATAACTTTATCTTCATTCACTCTTTTAGTATCTGGATGTGTTAATGAAAAACCTGAAGGAACTCAAGGAATGGTTAAGCTCCAGCCTCCATCTAAAGGTATTTATCACAGTGCCTTCCCTGATTTTGGAGGTTCTGAAGACAATGTAACTTCGCAAAGAATCATCAACTTTGAGAAGTTAGCGAATAAATCCATTGTTTGGGCAGCTTTTTCAGATAACTGGGGTGAAAGTAATATTACATTTCCCAAAGCGGCTGTAGAGGCAATTCATAATCAAGGTGCTGTCCCTTACCTTAGGATGATGCCTAGAACTAGTCTTGATGAAATTGACGACTCTAATCCCGTTTATAAACCTGATCCAAATTATAGTCTCCAAAAAATAATAGACGGAGATTTCGATAACCAGTTAAGAGAATACGCTCGTGAAGTGAAACAAACAAATATACCCATAATGATTGATTTTGCATGTGAAATGAACGGCAACTGGTTTTACTGGAGCGGAATTTGCAATGGAGGAGGAACTAAAGATAAATACGGCGATCCTGCTCTGGCTGATGGGCCTGAAAAGTACCGTGATGCATACAGGCATATAATAAACATATTCAGAGAAGAGGGATCAAATAATGTTACATGGGTCTTCCATGTCGATGCAGATACAGAACCGGCTGAATCATGGAATAATTACAGCGCATATTATCCTGGAGATGACTACATAGACTGGATTGGTGTAAGTGCATATGGATCTACTTCTGCTGGTGAAGAAGGGGAAAATTTCACTGAAATTATGAATGACGCATACCCCCAACTGGAATCTATATCCAAAACAAAACCACTTGCAGTTTTAGAATTTGGAGTTAATGAAGGGAAAGATAAACCTCAATGGATAGAAGAAGCGCTTGAATCAATAAAAAATGGAAAGTATCCGAGAATCAAAGCTGTAAGTTACTGGAATGAAAATTGGGAAGAAGATGATGGAACTGTCTCCAAACTAAGGATAGATTCATCTAAAGAATCTTTGGAAACGTACAGGAAGGAAATAAGTGATCCTTTCTTTATAGATAAACCGATATTCAATTAAATTGCTTTTATTTTTAGATAACACTCCACTCGTTAATCATGAACACATGTTTCAAAGGCTTAAAACTGATAAATTTCATTTAAGACCACTTATAATGCTCAAACATTGTCAAAATCTCTGAGACATATGTAAACCAATGATTTTTGAACGGTTTATAAGACTTTGAAGCTGTTCAAAATAATGTCAAAGTTCTGTTTTTCCTTATCAAAGTCTCCATCTTTGGCTTCAAAATCCATTACATAAGCAATTCCATTTTTCACAAAGCCTATCTGTTCATCTCTCATTATTCCAATATCACTGCCGTAATTAGTGGTAAATATTACCTCATAAGCTTTTTCACCATCTATCGTTAGCGTGCCACTTGAAATTTTTTTCATATTATGATCTAGCTTCACGTTTCCTATTTGAGTAACTAATTGCTTAGATATACTATCATTACTTATCTGAACCTCGAATTGAGCATCATCTGAGGATGTATTAGTAACAGTACAGACTGGAAATGGTCCAAATGATGTGAAATTACTACTTGAATAAATAGGAGAAGCTGTAATCCTAATAGTATTTTCATCTTCATTATCAGTTTCTACAGACCAATTATCAGGGCACTTAAAACTAACATTACCTACCGAATATGTACCATTGATTGCACTAACCTTTGTTAAATTACTTGAATTATCACTTAAATCCTGTGAAGATCCACCAACAAATAGGCATCCAGAGGATGAAACAACGAGAATCAAAATTCCAACTACTATCCCAATATACTTACCAGATTTCCACATAAAAACACCAATTATGATATTTTTATTATCTATATAAATATTAAAATGTTTCATAAAACGGAGACTTAAAATTAGAAATAGAATAACTCATTAAAAATAAAAAGATTAAGGACATTAGTCCTTTTTACATATCTTATTGTAGGTTGCAGCCTGCATACCGTAATTTTTGACCATCCCGGTCATTTCACGCTGGTCTATTCCTTTATCTTCAAAGGAAACTGCTTCTTCACTGTAAAGACTGTAAGGAGATTCCCTTCCAAGTATCCTTAGATTTCCCTTGTGGAGTTTCACTCTTACAGTTCCAGTTACCCTTCTCTGCATGTTATCAACTGCACTGTCAAGGTCTTCTCTTAGAGGATCATGCCATAGTCCATCGTATACAAGCTCGGAATACATTTCTGAAATGTATGCAGCGAATTTAAGCTCGCTTCTTGTAAGTGTGAGCTGTTCTAATGCTTTGTGAGCTGTGATAAGTAAAATTGCTCCAGGTACTTCGTAGTTTTCCCTTGATTTGAGGCCGATTATTCTGTCCTCAATAATATCAATTCTACCAACACCGTGCTTACCTGCAATTTCGTTGCATTTTCCAATTATATCCAAAGGCTTCATTTCTTCATTGTCTAAAGCTACAGGAACCCCACTTTCAAATTTAATTTCCAGGATCTGTGCTTCATCTGGTGCATCTTCAGTTGAATTTGTCCAGTTGAATGCTTCTTCTGGTGTTTCAACCATTGGGTCTTCGAGGATATCTCCCTCTATAGATCTTCCCCATATGTTTTCATCGATACTATAAAGCTTATCAGAAGCAAGTGGAATACCATGGTCCTTTGCATATTTTACTTCTTCAGTTCTTGTAAGGTTTAAATCTCTTATTGGGGCAATTATATCCACCTTGGATTTGGATCTTATCATAGCCTCAAATCTAAACTGGTCGTTACCTTTACCCGTGCATCCATGAGCTATTGCATTTGCACCTTCTTTTTTAGCAAGTTCTACAATTTTCATTGCTATTAATGGTCTTGCAAGCGCGGTACTCAACGGATATCCTTCATATAATGCATTAGCTTTAATTGCTTTGAATATAAAATCTTCTGCAAATTCATCCTTTGCATCTATAGTATAATGTTTTGAAACGCCTATTTTATCTGCAGCTGACGCTGGTCTTTCTATTTCGTCTTCGGGCTGTCCTACATCTACGCATGCTGTTACGACTTCCATGTCATATTTTTCTTCAAGTAACTTGATGCACACTGATGTATCTAGACCCCCACTGAATGCGAGAACAACTTTTTTCATTATTTCACCTTGATTATTTATATGAGTCTATAAAAATATAAGATAACTATAGAACAATTATCAATTTAAACTTGGTGGAAGTCATGGCTATCAAAAATATAATTACAATATCTAATGAAACTAAGGGAGAAATTGAAAAAAATATTCATTTAATGGAGCATGTTCCTGAAAGTGAAATTATAGATGACTTAATTTACACAGCAAAATCTGGAACTCCCCTTTTAAAAATAGGCCGTGGATTTCCAAAAGTAATGATAACTGCAGGGATACATGGAAATGAACTCCCACCCCAGGTAGCTGCAGTCCGACTTATAGAAGAATTATCAAATCAAGATCTAAATGGAACAGCCTATGTAATACCTTTCGCTGTGCCCCATGCCACTATGGAAAATTCAAGGAGATTTAAAGGAGTGGACATGAATAGGGCAGCCTCAAAGGGAGGTTTTATATCCAACAACATATTAAATGCCATTAAAGACCTTAAAATAAGTGCTGCAGGCGATTTTCATTCCACCAAGCCGGGAAGCAATCCAGGTATTGAAAGCGTTTTTTGTTCCAAAAGTCCATGTTATAAAAGTTATTTGATAGCAAAGTACATAACAGAGTCCACTTATTCAAAAATAATATGTCATAACGAAGCTGGCGCTTTATATAACGGAGCACTTGAGGACGAATGTAACCTCGAAGGAGTACCAGCTGTGACCTGCGAAGTAGTATCACAAAATGGATTAATAACCAATGAAGGCCATGAAAGGTCTTATCTACAGATGATATCTTATTTAAAGTATTTTGATATAATTTAGATCTAATCTTAATAAAATTATCATTGTTTTTTTGATTTTCAGTGATTAAAATGCCCTCTTACAAAAAACACGCCCTATTCTCTTTAATAATAGCAGTACCATTCGTCCACGATATTTTCTATCTTTCACTTGCATTGATTGGAGCATCAATGATAGACATGGACCACCACATACGAAAGAATGATCTAATTCTTCTAACAGTATTAGGAGTTTTATTAACGTTTTCGCTTTATATTTTGAAATTGCCGTTTTTAATAGGAATTTCATTAATTATAATGGCATTTATATTTTATTTATCAAAACATAGAGGTTTTGTACATTCCATATGGGGAGTACTGACTTTATCATTTTTACTTGCTTTTTCCATCATTGGAATTTATGCATTACTTCACGGGTTTAATATCCATGAGAAGATCAGTCTAATTGTAATTTCCGTCGTTTTAGGAATTATAGCTTTAAATAAGAAATTTTTACTTCCATTTTTTATTCTTGTACCTGTTGGAATTATTATAACAAAAAATACTGATTTAAACATGCTTTACGTTTTCTTGGCCATATTGATTGGATCTTTAAGCCACATATTACTTGATCTTTTCACTCCCAGCGGAATACGTTTATTAAACCCAGTATCATCTAAAAAATTTAAAAAAAATTCTGGAGTTGTTTTATTCGTATTATGGGCATTTTTAGCATTTATTTATGTTTTTAAGTTGAACAGTACAATATTTTGATTTATGATTATAAAGTTAGAGTAATTCTTGTTTTTGAGGTAATAAATTAAGGCATACTAGTCATCCAAAGATAAAAGAGTTATCTTTATATATCATGTTTTATCATTATAATTACATGATATAATGGTTGATTTTCAAGGTGATAGCGAAATTTCACCTTAAACCATATAATTAAAGATTACATTGTTTGCAATAGAGAGAGGTTACTCCATGAATATCATATTCAAAATGTTTTATGCAATTGCTTATTTCATCGTACTTATTATAGAGATTATAAAAGCCACTTTAGACGTGGCAGGAAGAACGTTGAATGGGAAAGTCGAGCCAGAAATAGTAGAAATTGAAACTGTGCTTAAAAGACCAATTTCTCAAGTTATACTTGCAAATAGCATAACTTTAACCCCAGGTACGCTTTCAATTGATGTAGATACTGAAAACTGCATTATAAAAGTTGCAACAATTTATCCGCGAAAAAAAGAGGATGTAATTCCTTTCGAACCATACATTAAAGGATGGCTAGAGTAAACAAAGGTGTTAAAATGGATATACTAACAATATCGGAATACATTTTAATGGGCGCACTTGCATTTTATGCACTTGCATCAATACGGATCTCAACCAGAAAGACCATATCCATGGGTATTGTAGGACTGCTCGGTTTGAGTGTTTCAATAGCAACATTATTAATTTTAATCGGAAATGTTTATGTAATAGCATATTGTGAAACTATAGCCCTTGCACTGGTTATTCTAGGTCCTATAGGCACTATAGCATTTGCAAAGGTTATACGGGGATGGTAATTTGGATGACATAATAACTTTGATAAGATCGGCTGTAATGATAATAGCTGCAATCCTCATAGTCCTTACCGCAATTGGACTACTCAGATACAAAGATGATAAAGATAAAATAATTTATGCACGGTTACATATGCTTGGTGTTGCAGATATGGCATGTGTTGCAGCATTATTTGCACTTTATGCACCGTACTTAGCTCTTATATATTTATTCCTTACACCATTTGCTTCCCATGCTATAGCTAATGCATATTATTATGGAGAGGAAAAAAATGATTGATTATATATTAATGATTATAGCAGTCTTCGGAGCGATTATAGCTTTAATTCAAAGAGATCTTCTTAAAGCTGCAATATTAACCGGAATTTCAGGAGCTGCAATCGCTTTCCTGTTCCAATATTTACTGGCTCCAGACGTAGCATTAACTCAAGCAATTGTAGGTTCAGCTATAATACCTGTGTTTATTGCACTTGCAGTTAAGAAAACACGTAGAATGGAGGAAGAATAGTTACTGCATTTGAGGGATCATCATGATTATAGATACACAACTCGCATCGTTTTTTACAGCAGGAGCATTAATAATAATAGGCATATTCGCCGCATTATTTATTGATAATTTAATTAAAAAAGTCATAGGACTGGCATTTATTGGTGATGGAGCAAATCTCTTCATAATTGCAATGGGATATAAAGCCGGAGGAATCGTTTATATTTTCATGCCAGGCATGGTAATTAACCAGTTCGCCCATAATGCATCATATCCACTCCCATTTGCTTTAGTTCTCACAAGCATTGTAATTGGAGCTAGTACACTTGCAGTAATGCTGGGTATAATAATAGTACTATACAAAAAGTACGGATCAGTGAAAGCATCAAAGATTCTTGGAGAGTAAAAAGATGTTAGGAATAAAAAACATTGATATTCAAAATAACATTAGTACGTCTTTGAATACTTGTAAATGGTCAATTGGAGGCAAATTATGAATCCATTAATTCCACTCATGGTTATAATTCCAATTACATGTGCACTGCTTCTAAACCTGTTCCATACAAAGGAACGTATTGTAAAGATACTTTCAATTGTAGTAGCCTTAGCGTTACCAATTATACCTTTATTTACAACATATGGTTTGCATTACGTAGGTGGGTATAGTACCTTAGCTGATAGCCCCACATTAGCGCAAGGGTTACCATCATTCATTACAGGTTCAGCATTAAACCTGTTCCACATGGGTATAGTCTACTCATTCGGGAGTGCTCAGCAGCTTTTAATATTTATACTGGGATTAATTGCATTTTTAGCAATCTTTACATCATTAAGCGAAACAAAAAAAGCATCAGGAGTATACATGTTCCTGATGTTCATGGGAACAGCTGCAATGACAGCAATTCTCCTTACAGATGACATATTTAACCTGTATGTATTCTTTGAAATTGCAGCAATAGCACAAGTTGGTATTGTACTTGCATCTAAAATTAAAGGTAATTACGAAACTGCATTAAAATACATGATTCTGGGAGGTATTGCTTCTCCAATATTCTTAATGGGGATAGCACTTATTCTGGGAGTCACAGGTAATGTTAATATAACAGATATAGTTTATTCCCTGCAACACGGATTGGTAGATCCTAGAAATCCAGTACTGCTTATGGCCTGTGCCCTTATAACATTTGGATGGCTTTATGCATCTGGACTTCCACCGTTCCACACCATAAAATCAGATATATATAGTAAAGCTTTACCTCACGGTGCTGCTTTGCTTCAGGTATTTTCAGTATTTACACTTGCAGCATTTGGAGTTGTTATCCTCAGGATATTCTCATACCTGGCATTCTCAAAAATATTTATAATAGCCATATCTTTGGCTGCAATGATACTCAGTATAACCATGGCACTCATGCAGACTGATGTCAAAAGGATTATTGGATATCT
>DADN01000100.1:0-161 GCA_002509665.1 Methanobacterium sp. UBA8 | reverse complement strand
CTTTATAAGACAAAAGAAAGTGATATCAGAAAACTGGGAGGCATGATGGTAGAAACGCCAAAAGCAGCTCTACTTGTACTTTTAGCAGGTCTTGCAATGGCAGGTGTTCCACCGCTTAACGCGTTCCAGAGTAAATTAATGCTAATCCAATCATCTTTAAG
>DADN01000207.1:558-2921 GCA_002509665.1 Methanobacterium sp. UBA8 | reverse complement strand
GAGTTGTCAAATTTCTGTTTTAAGCTCAAATTAAAACTTCCTCAACGCCCGCATGCTGGAGCAGATATCGGGCGGTCGCTGGAAGAAAAAGAAACAAAAGCAGCAGCCATAATATAACGTTTGCATGTTGGTACATATCATAAGCAGTCCAGAAAGCCTGAATCTAGTATAAAATAGAAAGAGTTAATTCATATTATTTTATAATGGACATGCTCATAATTATTAAAAAATATGTTATACCAACGTGAAAATAAATGGTTATCTCAGAATTAGGGTTAGGCTTCTTAAAAGCTTGTTTTATTGATTCATCCAAAAAGATCCCTAAAAAAATTTTTGACACTTACTGGAAAGTGTGTGATGAAGTAATCAAAGAACTTTCAAATAAGAATCCTAAATTTGATCAAATAAACATTGACATATTTTTGCATGAGAAAAAAGTAGAAACAGCAATTAAAGAATACTTAAAAAGTCCTAATAAGTCTATTTGCTTACGTGCTTTGATTAATGAATTTTTTAATCTATTCAGCCAGGAAGATTTCTCCAAAGAAGATGCAAATTTAATCTTAAATACTTTTTTTGAAGTTATAGATTCTGAAATCGAGAAAAATCCTGAACTTCGTGACTATCTTAAGCTTTACTTAGCAAAACAAATAACTGAAACTACTCAAAAATTATGTAAAGTATCCAAAGAAACCAATCAAGGAATGCAGGAAGCAAATCAAGGAATTAAAGAATTGTCTAAAGAGATGTCTAAAGGGCTCCAGATTATCGAAGAAATTAAAGAAAAACTAATGTTTTATGACTCTCAAGGAGAGGAAATAAAAAATCTCCAAGAAAAATATGCAATACTTTCAGACAATTCCGATCCCCTTCTTAGATTAGAAAGAAAAGAGTTTAAAAATATTCATAGGTTTTTGGATCAGCTAAACATATATTTAGATACAGATTTTTCCATTGTAAAAGATCTATATTATGATTCCTGTTGGAAATTAGGCATTGCATACAATAATTATTCCGAAGGCCAGATTACATATTTACTTTATCCTATTAATTACTTCAAAAATGACTTGCAAATTAAAGAAATATCAGATAAATTGAAGGATGAGTTACAAGATTATGTTAAAACAAGTATTGGTCCAATGAACCCCATTCATTTCCGGCCAGAAAATTATGCAAAAGAATTAGTAATTAGAAAAGTGACCGAAATATGTGATAAAAAATTACTGCCTTTAAGCAATATATCTCTCTTTCGTGAGGTAATCTTTGGGATTATTGATAACCTTCATGAATGCCTAGGTTTAAAAGTAAAACATAGTTATACAATTCGAGAAATTCGACATTCTTTTTATAACTATCTCCCAATCTGGGTAGATGAAGTTTTGAATAATGAAAATATAAACTTAGGATACCATCCTCTTTTTTCTCCTTATATTGATCCAGCATCTCTACTTTATCGCCTGAATCCGGAGAAAAAAGAAGAGATAGATAAAAGAGTAAATGAAAGAATCAGGAATTGCCAGTTCAATAATAGAAATTTAGTTCTGGGCACAAGAAATTTTCCATTAAAACTCATCTCTGATTTTTTAGAAAGCTCTTCTCTAAATGACTTTAATGAAATTAATAGGCTTTATATTCCTAAAAACTTCGACAGGCACCCAAGTAGTCATTATAGTTGGTCTTACAACACATCAGAAGAAGTGTTCGAAAATATCAAGATATTTTTCAATGAATTTCCTAATGTTTATAATGCTACAATTGATTACTGCTTCCCAAAACTAAAACAGGAACTAAAGTTCTTTAATAATTTTGACACTTTAATTATTGTAATTGAAGCCCATGATAACTATACGGACAATAACAACGAATATTCAAAAAGATGTCCTTTAATAGAGTACTACTATCTAAGGGCTGAAGAACGAAACACCAAAGAAGAAATCAAAATTTTCATGAAAGATAGAGATCACATTCCGATCAATAGAGAAATGAACTTCAAATCCAAAATATGCATTGACGGTAAATTATACACTACTATTAAGTTTGAAGGTCCTGGAAAACTCGGTTTCATATTTGAACACTTACCAATGTTTGACTATTTGTATAAAATGTTAAGTAAAAGGATGAAAAATCTTTTTATTACAATGGGTAATTGATGACACTTGCTCACAGGCCTTTTTGCTAATTTCAGGATAATTCTTTCCTGCCTATTGAAATCTACATCAATTAACCTCATTTCATCATTTGAAAATTCGCAATTGATTCAGTTGTGTATCAAAAAAACAAAAATTGTGTTACAGAACAACATTAAATTGGTATCCTCTTCAAATTGAATTGAGAATTTTCCAACTCAAAAAATGTGCAACAAT
>DADN01000207.1:0-546 GCA_002509665.1 Methanobacterium sp. UBA8 | reverse complement strand
CCATACAATTTGAAGAGGATACTTAAATTGATAGAAAAACAATATTAGATTGATGTAGAGAAAAACAATAAATTGATCGAAAAATAATAAAAATCAATATCATTTAACCTTATCTCATCATATGGAAATTCATAATTGGTTCAATTTGTATATCGAAAAGCATTAGGTGCAATCTATGAACTGGCGAGAACGTATTGTTATTGACCCCGCAGTCCTTACAGGCAAACCCGTTGTCAAAGGTACACGCCTTGCAGTAGAGTTCCTTATCGACCTGCTGGCTCATGACTGGACTGAATCCGAGATTCTTCGGAACTATCCCGGACTTACCCATAAAGATATTCAAGCGTGTCTGATGTATGCAAGTGATTTGCTCAGGACAGAAAGAGTTTATCCTGTTGAGATTTCTCAGGAAGTAGACTGATGCGCCTGTTGGCAAATGAAAAACTTCTTGATATCCAGAACTTTTACTTCTCTCCTTTCCTTCTTTTTTGTCAGTAACCGCACGATATCTGTTGCTCCGCAACATGCGGGCGTTGAGGAAGTTTT
>DADN01000038.1:6526-16346 GCA_002509665.1 Methanobacterium sp. UBA8 | reverse complement strand
GTAAATGACCCTGAAAAAGGAGGCAGTAACTTCGCCAAAGCCATGGTCATCGGTGGATCCTTCGGTTCACTGGCAGGTGGATTCGGTACAGAAATAGGAACCGCACCCAACCTAATGGCAGCAGCCTACACTCATATTCCATTTGTAAACTGGATGGTCTTCGGATTCCCACTTGCAATAGTCTTACTATTTATAATCTGGAAGTGGATGGGCATTGTATTCAAACCAGAAGTCAAAGGCATAGTAGGTGGAATGGACACCATAACCAATAAAATGGTAGAATTAGGTCCTATGAGTAAAATAGAGAAACTCACACTGGGAATATTATTATTCACCATATTTTTATGGGTTACAACAAATTACACTGGAATTAACAGTTACTCCGTCGCATTAATCGGTGCAGTGCTTATATTTGCATTCAGAGTAATCGACTGGCAGGACGCACAAAACGGTGTTGACTGGGGACTCATAATATTCTTTGGAGGAGCACTCTCACTAGGAGCAGCACTGCTAAACACAGGAGCAGCAAACTGGCTGGTGCAAGATATTATAACTCTAATGGGCCCTAACGCATCAACACTACTCATCACCATCGTGCTCATGATAATAGCAGTTACAATAACTCAAGTAATGTCAAACATCGCACTATCTGCAATTTTGATACCAATATCAGTGACCTTAGCACAGGCACAGGGACAACCAATTGGTATTTACGCAGTACCTGTAGCAATAGCATGTAGTTTATCATTCATGCTCCCAATGGCCGATCCAACAGTAGCAATGGCATACGGAACCAAATATATCAACATAAAAGAAATATTCAAAGCAGGATTACCTCTAATTGTAATCGGAATCATCCTGACCCTAATTGATATTTTAGTATTAGCCATACCACTAAACATAATATAATAAAACTGTTTAAAAAACGTAGAATTTCCATATTCTACCTTTTATTATTTTTTTAAATGCAAAACAAGTTTTATCCTGTAACTTATCTTCATCCAACGATAACTTTGCCTTTTATGGATGAATTTAACCCATCATGGTAATTGAATTCACCTTTTTTGTCAAAAGTATAAGTGAATGTGTCCCCATTGTTTAAATCTGGGCTTTCAAAATTTCCAGTATCACTTACTATTTTATGAGGAGTATTATCTTGACTAGTCCATCTAACTACATCTCCAGTTTTAACGTACATTGGATTTGGTTTAAATGTAGAATTTTGAATAACAATGGTATTAGTCTGTTTCTCCTGAGTGCATCCACACACTGAACTTACTCCAATAACCAGAAGAATTATTCCAATTCTTATAAAATTCAAGTTCATGATTTATTATTAGTCAAAGAACCATAATAATTTAACCAAATATAGTAATAAATCTAGCATAAGTCCCCTAAAAATATAACTTATTAAACGAATTGAACTACCATATTTTCAATTTTCAATACATTTTAAGACTACATCACAAATCATTAATACTTTTTATTCCTTTTAAAGCATTGAAAACTATTAGTATGTTGAATCAGAAAAATTGTTATAATGAATTTTATTTATTTAAAACTAATATCCTCCAAAAAATACGCAGAAATACTTCTAAACATAAAAAAGATGTGATGAAATGATTACAATTACTAAAAAAGAAAACCGTGTTTTAAACCAGATTAAATATTTTCAAGCAGAGTATGGAGACGGTGTACCTTCCAACATTTTAAAATTAGACCTTTCAATGCCAGAAACTGAATTTAAGGACATATTAACAAATTTAGAAGATAAGGGCCTAATATCAAAAAATGATAACTACATTAAATCAAATTCAGTTGATGCCCAGATCAATACTGTAGAATCAAGAGCAGAAGTTTTAAGAGAAGATCTTAACCAGACAGAGAAAAAAACATTTGAACTTATCACCAATTTAGCCAGTGAGGGGCTTATTTCAAGGCATTTTTTAGAGGGACATCTCCTTTATGGTGACTTAAAATTAAGTAACCTCCAAATGTACCAGATTATCGTGTCCCTTGAAAATAAAGGTTTAATCAAAAAAATCCAAAAGAAAGACGGCGAATATTATAACATAAAAACTTAACCTTTAATCACTGTTTTAATTATCTTTTAGTTAGTACTTATCAAGACAAAATAACTTCACTAGGATCCATTTCCAATTTAATCTTCTATTGAAATAGGGTTGAAGGTTCTGCAATTAAACCACTTATCAGTGATAAAAATACAGCCACATTTACAAGCAGCTTCAGTGGATTCAGTGTATAACCCCGGTTACTATAACGAGTTGCACATGATTTTTCACTTCTTTTTAAAATTTTTCCAATTTCTTTAAAGTTATAACCCTGCTCCCTCAGTTTACACATTTTAGTATCTTCCTCAAGTGTCCATTTACAACCTAAACGACTATCCTGATCCTCACTCATTTATAATCAACTCTTTTAAAAGCATTGAGATTATACAGTTCCCCACATAGTATCTAAATGCCAAATATGCTCTTCCGATTCTCCGGATTTTATTTATATACCAAATATAAGTTTTATTTATGTAAATAAGGCTGTTTTTTCAATGTGCATGTCTAGCACATATAATGATGTCTATTACAATTATCACATTTAAATTGATCTCCCTAAACCCGATTAAATTAAATCACCATAAAAATCCTTAATTTCAATATAAAAATTTAAATCAGCCTTTTATACTTTATAATCTTTAAATCCAGTGAAAACTCAACTGTAAATAACTTTAAATCATCTATAACAAATTAAATCTTCATATCTAACTGTTTTTGACATGCCCCCGTGAAAATACATGTGCTGTCTCCAATACTAACTTTAGAATAATCATTCCTTTTATAATTTAAGGCTAATTAAATCTTTAATATGTCAAATATTTTAAAATATTAATTAATTTTATATTTACACCCATAATAATCAATATAAAAATGTTTAAATACTAATTTTAATAAAAGTATTACATGGTGATCTTATGGCTGAAGAAGGAACTAGTGAAAAAATACCTGTTTCCCCCGCAACATTTGTATATCACACTGAAGATGAATATATAATGGAAGTAGAGCTTCCAGGGGTGAAAAAAGAAGATATAAACATCAACGTGACTGAAAATACTTTTTGTGTTAGGGCCCCAAGGAGAAATACGGAGTATAACGGATGCTGGGTACTTGCTCATGATTTTGATCCAGATAAAGGCAGTGCACAGTATGAAAACGGATTATTAACCATTAGAATGCCTTTAACTGAAGAGAAAGAAAAACCAAGCAGGGAAATAGATGTAATATAAAAATAAATTAATCCTTTCTATTTTTTTAGGAGAGTTAAATCACGATAAAATGGATATAAACTTTCCAGTGAAGAATTTGGCCCATTCGATCTTGTATGCTTTGCTAAAGAAGCAGAAGATGCAGGGTCTTCAAAATCAACAAAAATCTAAGCTTTCGAAAATTCTATAAAATTTTCGATGCCCCAAAAATTCAAAGAATTTTTGAGGGATTTTTGTGAGATAGAAAAATGCATGCATTTTTCTATATCTATGATTTTGAGACCCCTGAAATTATCGAATCAGTAAGTACAGTATATTCTTTTAAAAATCGAATCTAGCAAATAAATGAAATTTAGTTTAATATCTATAAAATTAATGAAAATTAAAAAAATAAAAAATAAAGAACAGTATTTACCTCAGGTTTTAAATTATATTCACGCTGCCAGTTAGGTACATATTCCACTGTGATTGTTTGTAGTTGTAGTACTGGTTGTACTGTTTGTGGTTTTTGTAGTAGTACTTGGAACCGCTATATTAGTGAAATAACCATTTATAACCTTTTTTCCATTAATAACACCATTATACGGAACTAAATAAACTCCACGACAGTCATGGGATTTACCATGAACTAAACAAAAGTCCATATCCGTATCTCCAGCAACCCACATCCCTTCAGGAGATGTTAACTGCGCCGGGCCTTGTTCAAAGCTTAAAACTCCCCAGTGATGTGTTGCAGGATTATAATTGTAGAAAATACGTGTATGATACTTATAATCTTTATACAAGCTGCAGCTGCACCTTCCAGTTGCATAAACATATTTATTAGTTACAACCACATCATACGCTCCCACGCCACATTTAGATACTGTAGCTAGAGATCTATATTTCCAGCACCATTTCCATGTGTATTTCAACGAATATTTCCATGTGTATTTCCAGGTATATCTCCATGTATAATTCCATGTTCCGTTACTTTGTTTATACCAATGTTTATACCACTTTTTAGACCATGATTTATACCAGTGCTTATACCAGTGCTTATAATAATATTTGTACCATATTTTAGCTTTTGCAGTGGACGCTGCATTCACTTTTAAAACGCTGTTATTCTCATCTAAACTGACTTTTGCACCTTCATTTGAAGTAGATTGTGCACCTGCAAAAGGAAGAATGAACGCTATCATAAGTGACACTAATAAAACTGCGAGTATTGATTGTCGCTTAATTATATCGCCTCCTAGTCCTAAATTATTAATACACCTACATAGGACATTATGCACTTGTATAGTAATCAATTTTATATAACATATAAATTTTTTCATTTAATTTAATGAAAAAGAAGCCATTAAAACCTTTTTTAACATTTAAAGCCCTATTAGAATTTATTTTTGAATGTCATTCCAGATCAATTTACTTCAATTAATTTTTAAACTATTCATAAAATAGTGGAGTAATATCAATGCCTAAATTAAGGAACAACGTATTAATTAAAAAGCAATATCATTTAGAACCATATTCAAATTAACCTGAAGAATTCAATTAAGGATAAATCAAACACAGAGTATAAATTAAGAAAATAAACTCGTAAAGAGGCATAATTTTAAAAATAGTCCATTAAAATTCAATTAATGAAATTTTTAGATCATAAATCGTGTGGTTAAAAATAAAAATATAAAAAAATGAAATAGAAATTCTTATTTCCTTCGCAGACCTAAGGCACCGAAAACCATCATTAAGCCTAATAATAAGTAATTTAACGGCATTCCTGTTTTTTGTAACCCTACCGTACTGGCAGCGTGAACCGTGTTATGTTGAGTTCCATTATTATCAGAGTTAGGACTATCTGGTTTTAATGGGACGGGCTTAACTGGATCTACTGGTGTTGGTTTAACTGGATTTACAGTTACCCCAGTTGATACGGTTTGATTATCAATTGTTGCCCAGATAATGCTTTTACCTTCATTATGTGCGGTTAAAGTTGTTGTTGCACTACCATTGATTAATTCAGCAGTTATTGGGTTTAAAGTTCCGTTGCTTACGCTGAAAGTCACAACAGTACCATCAGGCACGTGGCCACTTGCAGGATCATGATAAACACCATTACTATCATGCAGTAAATCAACAATTACGGCTATTTTACCACCAGTATCAATACTGTTTTTATGTGGTGTGATGGTTAAAACCAGCCACGAACCAGCGTCTACCTTATCAGCTTGACCTGCAATAAGGTTAGATATGTTTTTTGGGTTTTCATTTGAACCCCACCAGTTATACCTAGCATCCAAAGAACCATCATAGCTGTAAATAGCATTACCAGTACCTGCATTGTTATTTACAAAACGATTAAAATGAGCAGTTAAAATAGTGACAAATATATCACCATTAGCATATATAGCACCGCCATTATGTGTTGCAGTGTTACCTTTAAAAGTACAACTAGTCACATTACAAATACCATAAGTGTAGAGGGCACCTCCATATTTATTTGCTATGTTACCTATGAAAGTACAAGCACTCAAAGTTTTCATAGTACCTGCATTGGCGATAGCACCGCCCCAACCTGCNNACAATCAATCACATTACATATATCCTCATTATAGATGGCCCCACCACTAGAATAAGTTCCTGTTCCTTTGTTATCAGTAAAAGTACAATATTTCACAGTACAAATACCATTATTGTAGATAGCAGCCCCACCATCATTCTTCTTAAGCGATTCTGTTGCTTTATTACCACTGAAAGTAGAATATTTCACAGTACAAGTGCCTTCATTATAGATAGCACCACCATTTTTGGCTGTTCCATTGGTTAAAGTTAAATTCATAATAGTTACATTAACACCTTTACTAACTTTAAATATCCAGTTGATGTCCTCTCCGTTTATAATAGTTTTTTTCTGGTGTTGGCCAATGATTTTCATGTTTTTACTGATTGTCAGGTTGGTGTTTCCTTTTCCTTTGTAAGTCCCGTCTGCTATTTTTACTGTCCCGTTTTCATCAACACTTTTCATGGCTTGATCTATTGTCTTGTAAGGATGGTTAATTGAGCCGTCATTGGAGTCATTTCCTCCTGTTGCATTAACATAAACAGTTGAAGCAGCGTGAACGGCAGAAACAGAAGTTATTAGAATGGGTAAGCTGAGAAGAAGTGTGATTATTAGTAGTTTATGGGTTATTGTTTGGTTTTTAATCATGTCTTTTTCACCTCCTTCTACAATTTAATGTATAATGTAAAAGTTTACGTATTTAATACTTCCTAAATTTATCTCAAAAAAAGTTCAGATTTTATTAAAATTATTTTTTGAATTTGTTATCTTCCAGTCAAAAAGTGGATTAAATAGTATAAATTCAAAGTTAAAGAGTATAAAAACTGATTTATAGAATAATATGAANNTTTTACACAAAATCTCTAAGCAAAAGCTATTGTAATAGTTAAATTTAAATAGTTTAATGTAAACATTAAAATTGTACATGGTGAATTGACATGCCTTCATGTACTATCTGGGAGAGTTAATATTATGTATCATGGATATTATTTTCCCATATTGTTGTTTAAAAAACAAAGTACTATGGCATAGGTCTAATCCAAAGGTCTTACACTCCAAAACGAATTTTTAGGATATATCTATGCCTTAACCTATCTTATTCTTTAAGTTATGAAATTAAGAGATATCTACTTTTTTCAGGATTAATAGCAATGTTTAAATACTTAAACGTTTACATTAAATAATTGGTTGTTCAATCGTTAGATCATATAACATTGTTTAAGAATAAGATAGAAAATTTTGAATCCCCTTTTAAATTGATATCTTATTCTTAATCATCCAAAAAACATTGTTTTTACTAAAGAACATTAAATCCCTGATCAAATGATTTAAATTATCTTCTTTTTGCGATTAGGGAATTCATTACATTTAAAAATNNCTTTTACGGTTAGGGAATCCACTACATTTAAAAATTATAATTTACATTTTAAAATGTAAATGCAGCTTTATATTAATTTTAGAAAAAAATAGGGGATATTGAGAAGGGCAAAGATCAAGTAATTCAAACAATCCAAAAAAACCTTTTAGTTAAGCCCTTCCCATAAATTATTAATTATTTTAACATCATTTAAAGTAAATGTGAGAGCATTAGAAAAATAATATTTCAATTTAAATTATTTTTAACATATACAAAAAATAATAAATTTACTATAAAAATATTGTCAAAAAGGAGTTAATACTCCTTTTAATTAAATATCTACACAAAATATCCATTAACTACTTTTTTACCGTTAATGGTCCCATTATAAGGGATTAAATAAACTCCCCGGTTATCATGGGATTTTCCATGAACTAGACAAAAGTCCATGTCAGTTACTGTACTGTACCACATTCCTTCAGGGTTATTCCATCCAGAACCTACTTCATAAGCTAAAACTCCCCATTTATGTGAAGATGGGTCATAATTTTCAAACACCCGGGTGTGGTATTTATAATCTGATGCTATTGAACAGGTATTCTTTCCTGTTGCCATGACATATTTTGAAGTTACTTTCACATTATATGCAGCAACAGTGCTTTTAGTAACTTTATAAGCTGCATTCACATCTAAAATGTTTCCATTTTGACTTAAATTGGTTTTTTCATTATTATTTAGCGTATTTTGAATTTGTAGCCCTTCAACTGAGGGTAAAAAGATGACTGCTGCTACTACCGCAAATAGTAACGCACTCTTAAATTTCCACGTAATTGTACCGCCTCCGTGTCCTATATGTTAAATTAGTCATTTAGGACGTCTTTTAGTACAAAGCTAATAATGAGTCAAGATCATATATAAACCTTTTGGTTTTAAATCAAAAAAAAGACATTCTAATATCTCTTTTTTAGATTTAAAGCCTTATTAAAAGTTTTTATAATAACTTCAAGGGGACAGAATTTTTTGATTGCTGCTTTGATTAAAACAGCACATTTAAAACTCTATTTCTAAAAAGTAACAAGGAAGAATGTTTTTATAAAATGTGCACTCACCTTCAAATCAGCTTATCGCATGACCGATATGGTCTGTTCATATACCACCCCTATATAAAACATAATTTCCGGAAAGAACCCATATCCACGGGACATATACTTGTATAAACTATGATAACAATTTTCAATTAAGTCCTAAAAAATCTGGATTTAAGTGATAGAAATCATATTAAATTAGAAATTAGTAATATAATATTTAAATTAAGTATTTAGGAATAAAAATCAAGAATAAGATGGTGATACCCATTGAAAATTAAATTTGGGTATAATATTAAATTACAGGTTAATTAATAGTAATTAAAGGAAGACATAGATTTTTATCAAAAAGAAATAATAAAAAACTGCAAACAGGAGTTAAATAAATGATATTAATTGTAGGCGGAGCAGGATACATAGGATCTCATTTAAACAAAGAAATCAACAAAAAAGGAATTGAAACTGTCATATTCGATAATTTAAGCTATGGTCACAGAGACTTTGTAAAATGGGGAACCTTTGAAAATGGAGATTTAGGTAATATAGAAGATATACGTGCTGTTTTCAAGAAATACCCAATTGAAGCTGTGATGCATTTTGCTGCATTTACATATGTGGGGGAATCAGTAGAAGATCCACAAAAATACTACCAGAACAACGTTAAAAACACATTAAATCTACTTCAAGTAATGCTTGAGGAAAATGTAAAGTACTTCGTGTTCTCTTCAACCTGTGCTACCTACGGAAATCCTGTTGAAATCCCAATAACTGAAAGCCATCCTCAAAACCCAATTAATCCATATGGAAAAGGTAAATTAATGGTAGAAACCGTCTTAAAAGATTATAGTGACGCATACGGGTTAAAATATGCATNNTGATCCCGATGGAGAAGTAGGTGAATTACATGACCCTGAAACTCATTTAATACCTCTAATCCTGGATGTTGCTGCCGGAAGAAGGGAAGATATTAAAATATTTGGAACCGATTACGATACTCCAGATGGTACATGTATCCGAGATTATATACACGTCACTGACTTAGCAGAAGCACATATTTTAGCCCTTCAATATCTTCAAAAAGGCGGCAAAAGCAACTTTTTCAACCTTGGAAATGNNAGAAGCACATATTTTAGCTCTGGAGTACCTTCAAAACGGCGGCGAAAGCGACTTTTTTAACCTTGGAAATGGAAATGGATTTTCTGTAAAAGAAGTTATAGAAACAGCAGAAGAGATTACAGGTAAAGATATCAAAGCAGTTGAAGCAGGAAGAAGGGCAGGAGATCCGCCAATTCTCGTTGGAAGTTCCCAAAAAGCAAAAGAAACATTGAACTGGAATCCAAAATATGATGAACTGTATAAAATTATAGAAACTGCCTGGAACTGGCATAAAAAGATTTAAATATTAATTTAGTTGTTTAACTATCTCCTTTTAGTTAAACTATCAAATATTTTATCCCCTGATATTTTAGTCTTGAGATGACTAAGATTCTAATTTTTTTGGATTAATTTCCATTTTTGGATGTGTATCACCAAATACAATATTTCCACAATTTTAA
>DADN01000038.1:0-6503 GCA_002509665.1 Methanobacterium sp. UBA8 | reverse complement strand
CGACTTCAAAAAATTTTTTTAAAAAAAATAATTAGAGTAAACCCCTGTAAATTAACAAATACCATAAAATTATAATTACAACAGCAAAGATCATTGCCCCTACGATTAAGCTTTTATCATTACCAAATATGATTGGAATAGGACCTATTAAAATTACTCCGCCAGTATGAACTTCTTCATTTTGAGATGTAGATTGTAGAGCTGTTCCTATAAGTATAAGGATAATTCCAACAAAAATAACGATAATTCCTGTAATTATAATGGTAGAAGCATTCATAGTATCCCTTAAATTTTTTATACCAATTAATTGTGTTTATTGGTATAAATAATTTACAGAATCCGGTTTAATCAATCTTTTTAAGGCGATATTCAGATTTTCCGTCATCAGATATATTATGTTCAATGACGTCATTTGCACACATTTCAGTAAGTATCTGTTCTAATTTATTATCCAATTGACATTCTTCATCTTCAAATTGGTTGCACAGTAATGCGTAACAAGGACATGTAATGGTATCCTTTATGTGTTCTTCTTCAGTCCATTTATCATTTCTATTTAAAGAATCATATATAGAAAGATATGAGAGTAGTGTCTTTTTTTGTTCATCAGTAGCTTCAATTTCATTAGATATTCCTTTAATTTCCTCAATTAATGATTTAGTGTTTTTAACTTCTTCTTCTGGTACAAGAATAAGTACATGTACCTCTGTAGAAAGATAAGAATCACCGCGAATCAGTTCAAAGCAATCTTTGCGAAGTACCATTCCCCCTACATCTTCTATGTACTCAACCAGTTCGTCAAATTTATATACACCGCCTCTAAAATAGAAAATCTCATACATAAAAATTCTCTAAACCTTTTTTAAAATTTGATGTGGCTTTAAAACGCTGATCCCAGTATCTTCGCCAACTACTTCTATTTGAACAATCCAATCCGGATTTGTTCCTTCCACTGCAAAATCTAAATTATTAAGCAATTCATTGGTCACTGTTTCAATAAGTTCTTCTTTCGATTCTATGTATTCTCTACCTCGTAAATCACATCTTACTACAAATGTATCATCTGAGCTCATTTTTTCCCTTGCAATTAACAACACTCTCTCCCAAATAGAATCCATTCGTGTTTTAACAACTACATCAATTGGAACAACTTTAGATACTACCGTGGTCGGAGCTTCACTTAATATTGTTACTGCTTCTTCAGGATCCATAGTCAACTCCACTAAAACAACATTTGGATACTGCGATTCTTTTATATAAAGAACTGGTTCATAGCTCGAAAGTGCTAGTTCTATTTCCTCTATTCCTACTAATTCTTCACCTGCATGCGAATCCTTGTGGCCTTGAAGAGTTACCAGAAGATTAAAGCCGTCTATTGGCTTGATACGTCCACCTCCTAAAAGAAAACTATTACTATTATATGTAATTATTAATATATTAAAATTATGGATAATCATGGAATAGTGACTATTGACCTATTACTTGTAGCAGTTTTAATTATTATATCCTAAAATTAACATATGGCTTATTAATATCGTGTTTAATTATATAAGAGCTCAATTAATGTTTTTTATTTAAATAAATAATATAATAACTATATTTGTACAATAAAAATGTATAAATAAGTCTTTTTGAAATATTGCATTAAAATTTATGCACATCACATTTTTTAAAAATAAAATAGGTAACTTCAAGTACATTTTATTCTCTTTTAACTATTACTATATATATAATTAGTAATATATTGGAATTATGGATAATAGAGGAGTAACGACTGTTGACCTGATATTTGCAACACTCTTAATTATTATCGTAGCAGTAAGTATCATAACCGTCGTATCAGACAGGATAAATACTGCCTCACAAGTAGAAGAACTATCAAAAGCGAGAATAACTGCAGATAATCTTTCAGAAGTTATTAATAGTGTTTATTCCAGTGGAACAGGCCATTCAGTCAACGTAAGTTTACCAAACAATATTACAGACAAAGAATATTATATAGACGTTAATTCATCAGGAGTTTATGTTAAAATAGGAGGAATGATAGGCAAAGCATATATTGCACCTAAAAAAATTTCAAAATCATATAGGTTAGATGAATCCCAAATAACCATGTATAGCGGCTCAACATATATTATTCAAAATGTAAATGGCTCTGATGGATACAGCTGGATAGTAATTACAGAATCTTAATTTAGGACAAATAATTATATATGTATTAATACTAAATCAGATTTATGGAAATTAAAGGCCAGATATCCATAGAGCTCATCCTTATAATTGGATTTATCCTGCTAGTAATTCTAGGAATAGGTTCATTCATAGGAACTGATAATGAATTAAACCAGGCTATGTCTGCAGCAAGAAGCGGGGCAATTGAAGGAGCAAATACGGACAGTTTTGCGATTTACCCCGAAGAATCATTTAAAAACTATACTTCAGAACATAAACGGCTTTTAAGTACAAGCAGTGTCCAAAT
The DNA here is from genome assembly GCA_002509665.1 of Methanobacterium sp. UBA8. Lineage (GTDB taxonomy): Archaea > Methanobacteriota > Methanobacteria > Methanobacteriales > Methanobacteriaceae > Methanobacterium_D. Next base: position 4,024 of record DADN01000038.1, on the reverse strand, counting down.
CATTGAAATAAATTATGTCAATCAGGGATTCAATGAAAAATATAATAAAACAAAGATACAGCTTCAAATCTCTGCATCTGCACCTTCTGTTACAGATATCAGCGATAGAAATATTTTAGGAGACCGTGTGAATTTTTACACGCGAAAAAGTATTTGTGAATCATTTGATACTTCAGACCAAACTAATGAAATGTTTAATCCTGCCTTTTCAAATAGATATGTATTCACAACTACAGATATTAACTGGGTTTAATTAACCCTTATTTTACTAAATAATCCTTGAATTAAGTGTGTATGCTAAAATTATACCAATAGCTCCAAAAAGGATACCAATAAGCCATACAATTGCTACAACATTTTTTTCAGGCATTGGCCTTCTTAAAACAGACCTTATAAGAGAATTAAATCCACCGTCAGGAGCAATTAATTTTCCATCATCACCTACTTCAGTTGGAGCATGGTGATGTCTTTCAACGACCCCTGCACTGTAAAATTTCAAAATAGCATCAATTATATTTGGAAGGAGTACAATAAGTGCTATGATCTTCACACGCCCTATAAACGCCACAAGTACAATACATGCACCTATAATAAGGGTTCCCACATCTCCTGGAAAAACACGTGAAGGGTGCCTGTTGTAGAATAAAAATGCAATAAGAGCCCCCAACATTGCCATAGTAATTATAGCAACGTTATATTTGCCCATTATAATAACAGAAATGGTAAGAGAGATCATTGCTATTGCCCCAAGACCTGATTCAACTCCATTTAATCCTGCCAGCATATTTGTTAAATTAGCACCGATAGATACTGCTACAGGCATAGCTAACATGTAAATAATGCTCACGCCAGGAGGGGCAATCCACATAATCGGCAGGCCCGCAAGCCAGAGTAAAATTAATTTTTCTTTGGATGATAAAACTACAAGGTCATCAACCATACCTACAAGACCCACTAAAAGAATTACAACTAAAGTTACTATAAATTGATAGTGATAAGCTGGATACAACCAGATTCCGACAAACATTGCAACTACAAAACCAAGCAAGATGCCTATACCTCCCATCTCTGCTACAATAGGCTTTGTAGGCTTATGAATATCCTTACCCACAATTTCAGCATCTCTTAATTTATTTATTAATCTAGGCATAGTTAAAAAAGTTATTGAAAATGCGACTAATCCGCAGATCCCTGAAACTAATAGTAACATCTGATAATCGCCAAAAAACATATTTGCCATTGAACCACCGTGTTTTCACTTGTTTTCTAAAAGTACTAAGTTATAATGAATAACCAAATGTCTTAGCATATCGCTAAACCATATTTACATTGCTTTAATGTGTTAAATGAATTTAACCCATTATATTTTTTATAAGTTTAAGTTACGTTATTCAATATAATTATATGTATCAATTCACTACCGTCAGTCATTTTTTAAAGGGATAATTAGCTTTAGATATATCCTCTCTGAAAGACCATTACATTAATAATTGCACTGTTTAAAGAATGTTAACTTCTCAAATATTGTAATCATTTGAAAAAAGTTCATTATATAATTATTATCTTTTTATAAGGCAGTACACTGTTCTAAGAGGAATACTTAACTTTTCAGATATATCCTTTGCCCTAAGACCTTCATCACGTAACCTTTTAATTTCCTCTTCCGTCTCCTTAGAATATTTTGGTTTTCTACCCCTCTTTAATTTGGTACCCTTGAGATAGTAAACCGTTTTTAAAGGAATTTCAAGTTCATCTGATATATCTTTTGGGCTAACACCTTCATCAATCATTTTTTGAACGAGTTCAGCTTTAGTGCTATCATATTTTTTGGGTCTACCTCGTTTAATAACTGGTTCAACTTCAATTCCCAGTTCAGAAAGTGCATCTAAATATTTTTTTGAGGTTCTAGGGNNCTAGGGTATAAACTGCTTGGAACTTTGATCTTTTTAAGGTTTGGATATCTATCCAGAAGTTCCATGATCACCTGTGAAGATAATGCTCTTTTTACATAAATTTCATTATTTTCATCTTCACCCAAAAATACCACCGTATGTTATAATTTTCTAAATCCTTAAGTTAAAATTTACTGATGTCTACTTAAATTTAAATATATTACATCATACTGTTATTTTTTAATCATTTCAAGGAATTTTTGAGCACGTTTTGATGTAGGCTTTCCAAATGTCTCTATTTTTTCTTTTTCTGCTTTTACTTTAGGAGTATCAACAGAAAAAATATCAGATGCAACTTCAATAGACAGTTTTCCCGTAATATTTAAAATTGCAGCTCCAACTGCAGGAGGATTTGACTTAACATGGAGACCCTTTATTTTATTTTCAATCTCAAATTTTTTAGCTATAACTTCTTTCATGTCTTCCATGTACTCGATCTTCTCAGGAGTATATTCCCTCAAAATCTTCACTACCTGCTTATCAAAATCTACAAATGCTTTCAATTGATTAGTATCCAGATTTGGGCGAAGATTTGGGAATGGTCCTGAATATTTGTTCCTTCTATCATAAGAANNTATTTAACAATATCCCATAAAATTAAAACTCGTGGTACCTCAACAAAAAGCTTTCTTTTAATCTTATTTCTTGTTTGGAGATCACGCTCAAGCTGTCTATTTATAATATTGTTATCATCCATGAGGTTGTTTTCTTTAAGAATTTCATTTAATTTTTCATTTTTTATGTCATCTTCATCTTCAATATCTGAGGTTATTGAACCTGCAATATCTAATGCAGTTTTAAGGGCATTATCATAAATTTCAACATTATTTCTATTTTTTAAAATATCATCTAAAACATCATCCAGAATTCCATCCACTATTTCCTTTGCAAATTTAACATAAGCAATTGAAAGCGCAGTTTGAACCTGTTTATCGTTTATAATGGCAGGTTTTTTCCTGTGAAATTGTAAAAATTCGATACGTGCATTACGGCCGTATTTCTTTCGAATTTCCCTTTCATAGTTTATTTCATCGTCCATATCCATATTGACTCTTTTTCTAATCCATCTGCCGTCTTCCAGTACTTTAACTACTAAAGAGACTGTTTTAACTATTCCTCTTTTCTCATGTTTCAGGACTCTAACAATACTGCGGAATGCTTCCCTCCCCATAGGTGATAAGTCAGACATTCTCACCATGTATTCGCCAGATAAAGGCAAATATTTAAGCGTGCCTAACCTGTAAACACCTTGGTCATTTTTTTCTAATATCAGATCTGTAGCTCCACAGCTGCATGTTCCAGATTCCACAAATTCAATCTCATGCCGTTTAAACTTCTTTTTACATGCACTGCAGGTTATAGTTGCAAATTCTTCAAGATGCCCAATTGCAATTTTATGAGACGCAATAGACGATTTAACCCTATCCAATACATTTTTCTTAGCGGCAGCTTTCATTCTAAAGTATTGAGTCTGCCTTGAAACATCATGTACTTCTTCAGCCTTCAATTCAGTAATTGAGGAACGAGAAGATCTAATTAAAGATCTGTAGGGAGCTTTATAACCCTTGATCTCCATGGTATCTCTAAGTTCATACAGCTCGTCTAAATTTTCTTTTAAGTAATGATAAACTGTAATAAAGCTTTCGAAATCCCTAAGTTCTTCTACTTGTATCCTTTGACGTTTTATTTTGTCAAGAAATTTCTCAGCCCGTGCAATTAAAACAGATTCATTCATTTCGTTCCCAAACTATACTTTTATAAAAAAAATGGCGCTCGAAAGTCGTTTTTCGAGGGCTCATGATTACAAAATTATAAATTTTGCAAGCCGTTAAAAAATCCCTCAAAATTCTACGAATTTTGGGGCCCCAAACACTTCGTGTTTGTTGGCATAGAATTTTTGGAGCCTTTGAATACGGAGTATTCGAGGCATCGAAAAGTTTTGCTTTTCGATAGTGCAAAACTTTTAGTTTTGCTAACTTTGATTTCAGGCAGGCAAAATTCACAGAATTTTGTAATGTTTATTTTATTTTTTCACCAACGTTAGCATCTGCAGTTAAAACGCTTAAACTGTC
>DADN01000202.1 GCA_002509665.1 Methanobacterium sp. UBA8 | reverse complement strand
CTAAGTTTGACAGCATTCACTAATTAATACTGAATATCTTCCTTCTTTTTTGGTTCAACTGGACTTGACAATTCTTCAAAATTTATAAAAATATATGATATGTTCTATATGGTTTCATTGCATTGTGCTATAATCAAGCTATTAATCCTGTCAAAATTCGCAAAAATATAGTTTTTGATTTCATTTATCTTGAACTTGATTGTAAGTGTCAAATTCTTCAAGCTCTTTTTAATGAATTTTGTAGATATATGTTTTAGGTCCTCAAATTCATANNTCGCTGATGCGATATGAATAATTGAGTTATAAACCCAAGGATAATAGTTCCATAAATACTATCATCAGACCACACTCTCAACGGTTTAATTTTGATTTCGTTTTTCAATGAATGGAATATTTTACATTTTTATAATACTTTTTCGAAATATTGAAATATTTCTTTTTTATTAAAACATTTTACAAATCTGAAAAAGTGATCCGGCACTAAGAATTTTTATTTTCAGGCGAGGTTAAAGCATATGGTATCAAAAAAAGCTATGAATATAATAATCGGAGTTCTCATTTTTGGTCTAGGCGTTGTTTTAACAATTGGACTCCTTGCTTCTCATAGTACTAATAATCAAGAAAATGCAACGACTAGCTTACATAGTTCTACACGTGGCACATATCAAGACGCCGAATGGGCCAAAGCTACATCTAACAGTGTTTTAATTTTTGATAATGACACGGCTCAATTTTCAAATGCAGTCGACAACAAAGATTATTATACAGCGATAAACGGCATCGAAAAATATAGACAAGATATCGAAACTGAAATCAAGAATATAGACAATTTCAAAGTTTCCCCTGAATTGCAGAGCTGCAAAGATGAATATAAATTAGCATTGATTGATGACTATAATGCTGCAACGTTCATGAAATCTGGAATAACTCAACTTACATCTGGGAACATCTTGGAGTCAGCTGCTACCGCAAAGATGGGAACTGAAGAACTCAGGTTAGCAAATAGCCATTATGATAATGTAACTAGTTTAGTAAAAATTTATAATGATGCTCATCCCAACTCACAGATAGAAGTAAACTTCCTATACCATAACGTAGGTCCGGAGGAGAATTCACAGGATGAAGTCGCCACCGCCGAGCAAACCTCAACACCTGTAACAAAAACACTTGCAGATAAAGAGCCAGAGTCCGATGAACCACACACCAGTGAAAACTCAAATGACGTTGAAGATAGCTCCACTAGTACCATTTTCGATTACTGCACCTGGCAAGCCGAAATCACAAAAAAGATAGGTAAATATTACGAAGCGTCAGAAGGCAAAAGCTATGTTTTAGTTACTATTAAACTTGATAATACCGGCGATCAAACATATTCGACTAATGGAAACTATTGGCATCTGAAAATTGGCGATGTGTATTATCAGTATGACAGTGCAACATACGATAGTTCTTTGAATCACATGACAACTGACGTAGGACCTGGTGGTAAAATAACAACTAAAATAGTGTATCTCGTTGACGGGGAACCATCGGTCAGTGATCTGGATTTGTATTATGATGGTCCTGGATCCGAAGGGATAATAACTTCTTGATCCCTTCTTTCTAATATTGCTGTTCTGTTAAAAAAAATAAAACAGGGAATATTATAAAAGATGTATACATATAGAACTTACGTTTTCAAAAAATAGGATGGTTGGCAGGCTGAATAGTTACAAAAATCAATTTTCATTCGAGCCAACATACGTATTGTTTAAATACGCTGCCGCTCTTCCTATGTGGTTGGTGCCCGAGATTATATATTTATTTTCTTCTAATTCATAATCCGAGGTATTTTTACCTGTTTTTCCAGCCTCTCCGGCTCTAATTATTGCCTGCCCGGCGACATTTAAATCTTTAAGAGCTAAGTCTAACTCTTTTTGAGCGTCTCGATATTTCGGAGAAACCGTATAATTAGAATTGACACTTACGGCTATTTCCGTGTCGTTAACTAAATTTTGACCTGCTATCAGGAGATTATCATAATCATCATATTGTTCAGATAAAGATACCGCATCGAGATCAGCTTGTAGTAAATTAATTTGCTTTCTGAATTCGTTTCCCCAATCACCATCTTGGTAAACTTCCTCCACTTGGGTTGAAACATTGTTTTCAGTGGAAGTAAAATTTTGAGTTGCTGTCTTTTCTGCACATCCAAAAGTTATAAACACAAGTATAAAAATAAATAGTATAACACTGAGTTTTTTCATTTAATCACCGAGGTAGGTTTGCAAAAAAAGTATTAAAAGGTTTTTAAATCGTTAAATAAATTTTATCTACATAACATCAAAAAAAATGTTTTCCAATTTTTATAATACTTTTTTCGAAGTATTGAAATATTTCTTTTTAGAATACAAGAAGTATAAGAGCAAATTTATAAAAGAGGTATCATCCTGGAACTTACAATTCCTAAACTAATTAGATGGGGGGTAGGTCTACTATCAATATTAGCTGCCATTGCATCATTAATCGGAGGACTAATTATCACAGCTATACTTTGTATATTGATTGCTATAATTTGTATTCCTGTGATTGCAGACCCAATAGAGAAAAGCATAAATTAAAATGTCAGGGGGCGTTCGTTTGGTCCTTGTCTTTGTCCTTATATCCCGAATTTTCCAAGGTTGAATTTAGTCCCGAAAAGTACTATACTCGTCCAATCCAGGTT
>DADN01000142.1:174-5094 GCA_002509665.1 Methanobacterium sp. UBA8 | reverse complement strand
CCAACAAAAAGCTTATCTTAACAAATTAAACCAGTAACTACCTGATTTGTGGTTGTTCATTTAATTTAAAACTTGGAAAATGAGATTATCTTCTTATTTGCTAAGTGTTACAGGTTAAACTATTCTAATTTTAGTACCTATTTTCTAATTATAGAAATACTTTATTTATTTTAAGTCACATTTTTTTACTATTTTCGTAACTCTTTAAGGAGCTGCGCCAGATAAGTGTCAAAATTTGATACTTGATGCTCTAAATAATATTATAAGTTTAAAATGAGAGAAGAAGTTTCTAACTGGTGGAAACATGCTCTGAAAGATCTGGAAAATCATTCTAAAAATTTTGAAACAAAAGAGGATAAATTCGATGGTACCGTAAAGGGCATTTAAGCCTCAACGGCAGATGTTTCAATATTGAAAACATCACAAGAGAGGCTTTACATGAGTTGGAGACATGTGAAACTTTTTGCAGCCCAAAATATGAACGCTCTGTTGGAAACGGCTTTATAATGCGTTTAGTCCAAGTCCCAATTTTTTATTTTTCAACTCCTGAAGATGTTATTTTAATGCAGGAGAAAGTTCAAACAAAACATGCTCATATTTTAACTGTAGGTACATGCAAATGCATTGCAAGACTGATTATCGGTACAATACTGGGTCACTCAAAGGAGAAAATACTATCTCACAGGTACTGCTCAGTTTCTGGCTGCTGGGATGCAGATGAATTAGCCCAAAAATTGATGAAATTGCACGCGGCTCATTCAAGCATATAAATCCACATGAAATTGTTGGGAGCGGATATGTGATAAAATACTTAGAATCTGCATTATGGGCATTTTACAACAGTAATGACTTTGAAGAAGGTGATTTACTGCCTGTTAATCTGGGCAATGATGCTGACACTTTAATGTTTAGAAAAATTGAAGTAACTAGGAAATAATTATTATCCTGTAGACCATTTTGGTAAATTTATAAAAATGCAAGTGACATTAAAGGTTCTGCAGTAAGTTAGTGTCAATCATTTTAATCAATGGTAACGTTTTAAAAGCTTTTTTGTAGGTGTTAAACGTCTGCTTCTAAGGTTCTGAAAAACCCATCCGTCTACAATTAATTGTTCTTCAATATTGAGGAGAATATCTTCTTCATCTTCACCTATAATATTTCCTAATTGGTCTCTAAAGAGAATGGTGTACATTCCCGATCCTTCGGATTTTAAAATTTTGTAGGCTGCATTAATTTCTTTATTTTCCAACATTTTTGACATTTTTCTCACCACATTAAACGTGCTAAGATGTTTTGTCATTTAGATAATCTCTAGTCACTGCAATGGTTATTTCAAGTCTATATTTGCTTATAAATTCCATCATCTCTAACTTTTTTAGGTGGCGGTAGTGTGTATCATGTTGTTTTAACTATCTTATCTGGAATGAAGTTATTAGCTATTAAACTGATTAATTTATTATTAATTTGTATTATTTTATAATTTGTATATTTTATATAATAAATTTTTCTATTTTATTGTATGGATAATCATTATTTTATGGAATATGGAAATGTGGTGTAACAAATGGGATGAGAAGTAGTATTCTGTGATTTTTGGTCTCCTGATAAATAAATTTAAAAAGATTTTTTGAATTATTCTNNTGTTGCGTTCCATAAATATTATATACAAAAATTGAGAAGGTATTTTCATGAAGTTCTGTCCAGAATGTGATATGGTGATGCTGCCGCAGGATAATTACATGGTCTGCAGGTCCTGTGGTTACAGAATACCTTTAAATCCTGAAGATTTGTCTTCTTATGATGTAGGCCAGAAAGTCAGCAAATCTGGTTAAATTTCTCTTTTAAAGACGTTTCTACGGCTCTACCATTTTATTGTCATAATTTCTATTTCATTTAACTATTTATGCGATTTATATTGGATATGGCAATAAACAGGATGTTTTTTTAATTATCGTGTACATAATTAAATATATTAGTTTAAAAAACTTGAAAAATGGAGATGAAATCATGGGGTGTTCAAATATCGCTATCAGGCGCCTTTGTAGTCAACAGCTTGCCAGTTCAATATTCAAAAGGCCAGAAGAAGTAGTGGCATGGTTTGGTGGTGTTCAAGCCCAGGACTATTCTGGTGCGAAATGGGCAGTCGGCCAGCGCTTGAAAAAATGCATTGATGCGGATATTGAGCGGGCGCTCATCGAAAAAAAGATTGTCAGGACATGGGCAATGCGCGGGACATTTCATTTTGTAGCAGCGTCAGATATCCGATGGATGCTTGCACTTTTAGCCCCACGTATCATTGAACGTAATGCACGGAGGTACAGAGAACTTAAACTTGAGGAAGAAACTCTTATGGAAAGTAACGAGGTGCTTAAAAATGCACTGCAGGACGGCAGTCATTTAAACCGCAGGGAACTGCTCGCGATTCTCCAGAAAAACGGCATTTCTACAGAAGGGCAGCGTGCGCATTATATTCTGCAAAGAGCTTCTCTTGACGGCCTTATTTGTCAGGAAGTTATGCACACTAATAACAATCCTATTTACATGTCCATGGAGGAATTACCTGAAACTAAAATTTTAACTCACCATGAGGCATTGGCTGAGCTTGCTAAGCGTTATTTTACAGGTCACGGCCCTGCAACAATCCATGATTTCACATGGTGGTCTGGTCTCCTCTCAAATGATGCAAAAGAAGGTTTGGAAGCTGTAAAATCATCACTTGTCTCAGAAACAATTGATAATAAAACCTACTGGAGTTCCACATCAAAACAGGCCGTGCAGTACAGTTCTCCAGCAGTTCACTTGCTGTCCAGCTATGATGAATATTTGGTTGGATATAAAGACAGGAGCGCGATGCTTGGGAAAGTGCACTCTAGAAAGAAGAGCATCGAAAATATTATGTACCCCACTATAGCTGTAGATGGCCAGATTGTAGGCACGTGGAAGAGAAAATTCAAAGGAAATGAAGTTATAATGGATTTAAAGCCTGTCACTACATTCAATCCAGCTGAAAACGAAGCTTTAGATGCAGCTGTACACAGTTTCAGTGAATTTCTGAAAATGCCTGTACATATTTCGTGATCTACTTTGACAATTTCTGCTTCACTGGCCAAAAATAAGTAAATAAAAAAACCATTGTTTAAATCAGTTTAGGGTTTTATATCTTTAAATTTTACTGCACAGGTTTCTCCACCTTCTCCCCAGTGTTCTTTTGGAATTTCGTGTACAATGACGCTTACAGCATGTGCTGGAATGCCCATATCCACAAAGACTTTTGTAATGTTTTTAATTATATATTCTATTTTTTCCTGACTAATTCCTTTCCACACGTTTACATTTATAAATGGCATTTAACTCACCATTTAGTGTTATGCGATTTATTTGAGAAATAATTTTTTAAATTCAGTTCTGGATAAGATGTGCACCACAAAAATAAGCAATCGAACCAGATAAGATAATTTTTATGAAATAACAGAATACAGTATATTAGAAAAATAGCAGGCAGTTTTATGTCAAAAAAATATTGGGGCTTAATTTTAGTTATAATATTATTTTATGGTGTATTTTCGTATTATTACATGATAGATATGGATAATCAGGAGTCTAACTGGAATCATCATGAACTTCAAAAAATCAGTAAAAATGAAAGTAATTTCTCATTTGCAGTGTACGGGGATAGTGCTAACTCTGACGGGCGATTCAATCAGTTGATACAGAATTTGAATGGAAAAAATGTGCTTTTTTCAGTAGATAATGGGGATTTAACCACTTCTGGAACTTCGAGGCAGTTTGGACATTTTACAATTGATGCAAAACAGTTAAAAGCGCCGGTATTAACTAATATTGGCAACCATGATCTTTATCAGGATAGCAATGAGTCTGTTTACATCCGGACATTTGGAAACACTTATTATTCATTTACAGAGAAAAACAGCTACTTTATAGTCATAGATGATGCAAAATCGGATATTAATGGTACTCAGATGGACTGGCTGAAAAACGAGCTTAGAGTGGGCCAGAATTACAAATACCGGTTTGTATTTATGCACATTCCACTTTATGATCCCAAGTATAATTCTACAGGTGAAGGTCTCAGTTTAGGTAACTCAACTACTGCAAAAACACTTAATGACCTTTTTGACGAGTACAACGTCACCATGATTTTCACATCACATATTCACGGCTATTTCAAAGGAGTATGGGGCAAAACACCATTTATAACAACTGGGGGTGCAGGATCTCCTTTAAGTATGCCACCTGCTGGTGTTAATGGTACTGAAAACTATTTTTACAATTATGTACTGGTTAATGTGACCGATGGGGGAGTTAATTATGAAGTGGTGAAGTATAATTGATTTTTTGTATAAATTGGATGGAAATAATAATCAGAGAGGGACAGGGGTAAGTGGGCTGCTAATTCCCCCTCTGTTGTGTTGTACAACTCAAAATAAAGTAGATATGTATTCTATAAACTATTTTCGTATTTTAGAGTATATGCAAGGGATTATATTCATAAATATTGTCATGCATTCATAAATACTGGCGAAAAAGAGTAAAATAAACCTGAATGTTTAATCTAATTTTAAAATAGGACTCACAAGCGACAAGTCTGAAATTGGGTCTGTTATATTTTAGTATTAATCTTAGGCAGTGGTATTTAACTGTAAACAGTTCTCTATATGTTGGAAATATTTGTTATTCTGTATTATCTAACACTTTTATAATCTAATTTCATTTATATTTGCTCTTTAAAAAGGAATATATAAATAGAAATGATTTGCATACGCATGTATAAAATAGATTGGGGATATCCAATGCCAGAAATCACAGTAAATGGTATAAAACTCAACTACATCCAGAAAGGTGGGGGTCTCCTTTAATTTTAATCCACGGCTTATATGATGATTTAAGGTTATGGGGCCA
>DADN01000142.1:0-138 GCA_002509665.1 Methanobacterium sp. UBA8 | reverse complement strand
GGCATAACTCATGGCTGTAAATAACGGATAAATTTTTAAATTAAACAAATATGGGTTCTTTTTAAATAATCATGCATGTTGCTTTATTTTTGCCAGTATTCATATGTTTTTGGGCTTATTGATTTATTAAAAATATCT
>DADN01000056.1 GCA_002509665.1 Methanobacterium sp. UBA8 | reverse complement strand
AACTTGCAGAACATTTAATGCTCGTTGACCTTGCAAGAAATGATGTTGGAAAAGTAAGCAAGTTCGATTCAGTACGTGTTCCTGAATATATGGGTGTAAAAAAATTTTCACACGTGCAGCATATTGTTTCCCATGTAACCGGAAAATTAAGAGATGAATTGACAGCAGTTGATGCGTTCAGCTCCATCTTCCCTGCAGGGACCTTAAGCGGGGCTCCAAAAATTAGGGCCATGGAAATAATAAACGAACTGGAAGGACTTCCAAGGGGNNTCATTAAATGGAAATGCAGATTTTGCAATTGTTATAAGAACCCTTGTCTGCAATGGAAACAAAGCTAAAATACAGGCAGGTGCAGGAATCGTGCATGATTCAGTTCCTGAAAACGAATATCTCGAATGTGAAAATAAAGCACAGGCAGTTATAAAGGCTCTTGAAGTTGCAAGCGGTAAGGGGGAACTAAAATGATACTGATACTTGATAATTACGATTCATTTACATATAATCTCTATCAATTAGTTGGACAGCTTGAAAAAGACATAGTGGTTAAAAGGAATGATAAAATAACCATTGAAGAAATAAGAGAGCTTCAGCCAGACAGTATAATAATTTCTCCAGGACCTGGAAACCCCACCAACAAAAAGGATTTTGGGGTTTGTGAAGATGTCATTAAAGAATTTAAAGGCAAAATTCCTATTTTAGGAGTATGTTTAGGGCATCAGGGTATTTTTGCAACATTTGGAGGGAAAATTAAAAGAGCAGAGCCAATACATGGTAAGCTAAGTAAAATTTCCCATGACAGGGAAGGAATATTTAAAGACGTTGAAAATACCCTCGTTGCAACAAGATATCATTCACTTATCTGTGATGAAGAAAGTGTCCCAGATTGTATAGAAGTCATTGCAAAAACAGAAGACGGGACTATAATGGCAATAAAACATTCTGATTGTCCTGTTTTTGGTCTTCAGTTCCATCCAGAGTCAATAGGCACAGCCAGCGGGATTAAAATAATCAAGAACTTCCTTGAGGTTGAGAAAAACGGTGGTTTTCGAACCCCAAAAACAAAGTTTTTGGAGGGTTGTGCATGATCAACTTCTCACAGATAATAACAGAAAGGAAAAGCACTCTTAAAAGAGACATGAAATACAGACCTCTGAGTGAATTAAAAGAAAATATTCGTGGGACAAAAATACGGGCTGATTTTAAAAAAGCACTGCTTAATAAAGATGATATTTCTGTAATCTGTGAATACAAGCCGGCGTCCCCATCTAAAGGAGACATTTCCAACATTCTTGTGGAAGATGTAGTTCCTCTCTACAATAAAGGAGGGGCAAATGCTATCTCAGTACTTACAGAACAGACATTTTTTAAAAGCAGCATTAAAAATCTGCGTATTGCATCCAAAGTAAGCAAGCTACCTCTTCTTAGAAAAGATTTTGTAATGGATGAATACCAGATCTATGAAGCCCGATCTTGTGGAGCCAGTGCAGTGCTCTTAATGGCAGGCATCTATAAAGATCTTAGATTTGGAATCGACCTGTGCCATTATCTTGAAATGGATGCCCTTGTAGAATGTAAAAACAGGGAAGAAATAGAAATGGCCACAAAAGCAGGTGCTGACATAATAGGGATTAACAACAGGGATTTCAGCGATTTCAGTATCGATTTTAAAAGGACTGAAAAGCTTGCAAGATACATACCTGAAAATACAGTTCTTGTATCAGAAAGCGGGGTTAAAAATCCAGAAGATATCAAACTTCTTGGAAGCTACGGTGCAGATGCAGTCTTAATAGGTTCAACCATTATGGAATCAAACAATATATTTGAAACAGTGCAAAAACTAGTTAAAGCAGGTAAAAACGCAAAGGTGAATTAAATGGAATTCAAAATTTGCGGGATTACACGGCCTGAAGATGTTCAAGTATGTGAAAATGAGGGCTCTGCTTTTATTGGGTTTATAAACATAAAACGGTCCAAGAGATTTCTGGATATAGAAAAAGTAAGAGAACTAGTGGACTCAATGAAAAATAAAGAAAATACAGTGCTTGTAATTGAACCTAAAACAGTTGAAGAAGCCATAGACTCTGTAGAAAAAAGCGGCGTTAAAAATGTACAGCTGCACTCATTAGTGGCAGAAGACATAGATAAACTAAAAGAAATTAATGTAATTAGAGCCATTGGAATTCCTGAGAAAATCGGTGAATCCAAAAAAGAAGAGATAGAATCATTTGCAAAAGTTTGCAAATATCTAATATTTGATTCTATGATTCAAGGTAAAAGTGGCGGTACTGGAAAGCAAATTCCACTGGAAGTTGCAGTTGAAGCAGCAGAAATTGCAAAAAAAAGCAATGCAGATATAAAACTGTTTCTTGCAGGTGGAATTAATGCACAAAGGATAAAAAATGAAGGAAAGTTAATTAAAAACATTTTTGATTATGTTGATGTTAATTCAGGGGTTGAAGATGGTCCTGGAATTAAAAATAGGGATAAAATAGTAGAATTTGTTGAAAATTGCAAGGTGATTTAATGATCTCAGACGGTAAATTCGGTAAATACGGCGGGATATACGTTCCAGAGCTTCTAATTCCTGCCCTTGAAGAGCTCGAGAAGGCATTTTTAAAATACAAGGATGATAAAGAATTCAACGCAGAACTTGAATATTATTTAAGAGAATTTGCAGGTAGGCCAACCCCTCTTTACTACGCGGAAAATCTTTCAGAAAAACTGGGCTGTAAAATCTACCTGAAAAGAGAAGATCTGCTCCATACAGGTGCTCATAAAATAAATAACACCCTAGGACAAGGGCTTCTTGCAAAATATATGGGTAAAGAAAGATTAATAGCAGAAACTGGGGCAGGGCAGCACGGTATTGCAACTGCAACTGTAGCTTCCCTGTTTAAGATGCCTGCAGATATTTACATGGGGAGTGTAGATGTAGCACGTCAGAAGTTAAATGTATTTAGAATGGAAATATCCGGAGCTAAAGTTATTCCCGTAGAAAGCGGAGCTAAAACTTTAAAAGACGCTATGAATGAAGCTATGAGGGATTGGATAACCAATGTTGAGAACACTCACTACCTGTTAGGCTCTACTGCAGGCCCTCACCCATATCCAACAATGGTAAAACACTTCCAAACCGTTATTGGAAAAGAAACAAAAAAAGATATACTGGAAAAAGAAGGTGAACTCCCTGATGCAGTAATAGCATGTGTCGGTGGTGGAAGTAACTCCCTTGGAATATTTTCAGAATTTATAGACGATAAAGAAGTAGAACTTGTAGGTGCTGAAGGTGGAGGAGATGGTTTAGAAGGGAAACATGGTGCTACACTAAGTGCAGGTACTGAAGGTGTTCTCCATGGATCTTTATCATTTGTTCTTCAGGACGACTACGGACAAATATCTGAAGCCCATTCCATATCTGCAGGACTAGATTATCCTGGCGTAGGACCCGAACATTCATATTTAAAAGTCACAGGACGTGCAAAATATGGCCCTATTACTGATGAAGAAGCATTTAGAGCATTTAAGATGCTGTCAAAGTATGAAGGTATCATCCCAGCACTTGAAAGTTCCCATGCAGTTGCAATGGCTGAAAAATACGCCAAAGAGAATCCGGGAAAAACAATAGTTGTAAACCTCTCAGGAAGGGGAGACAAAGATGTTAATATAATCGCAGACTTTATGGGGGTAAAATTATGAACATAGAAAGCTACGATGCAGCATTCGAGAGGACTAAAACAAAAAAAGAAGGTGCATTTATTCCATTTGTAGTTGCAGGCGACCCTGATTTTGAGACATCCCTCCAAATTGTGAAAGTTTTTGTAGAAAATGGTGCTGATGCCCTTGAAATCGGTTTTCCATTCAGTGACCCCGTTGCTGACGGACCTACAGTTCAATTAGCAGATATAAGAGCACTTGAATCAGGTATGACTGCTGAGAAAGGTTTTGAATTTATAAGACGGATCCGTGAATTTACAGATATTCCTGTTGGAGTTCTCACATATTATAACTTAATTTACAAAATGGGGCTTGAAAAATTCTACAAAATGGCCAGAGAGAATGGTGCAAACGCCATACTTGCAGCGGATTTACCTCCTGAAGAAGCATGTGAGGCCCTGGAAGCTGCACAAAAAAACGGCGTTCAACAGATCTTCATGGCAGCGCAAACCACAAGCAATGAGAGGTTACAGGAAATAACAAAAATGTGTTCTGGTTTCCTCTACGTGGTTGCAGTTATGGGAACCACCGGTGCAAGAGCTGAACTCAAAACAACCACCGTTGATCTTATTAAAAGGATAAAAAGCCACAGTGACATCCCAATAAGTGTAGGGTTTGGTATTTCAAAGCCAAAACATGTCAGGGAAGTTATAAATGCCGGTGCTGATGGGGCAATTGTTGCCAGTGCCATATTAAACATAATAACTGAAAATCTTGAAAATAAAGAAGAAATGCTGCAAAAAGTTGGGAAATTCTGCGCTGAACTTAAAGAAGCTACTAAAAGTTAAAAAGTGATTTTTATGATATCTGAGTGTATAAAGAAGGTCACTTCATTTCAGGATCTAAATGAAAAAGAAGCTTATGAATGCATGACCCAAATAATGAATGGTAATGCGAGTGACGTTCAAACAGCTTCCTTTTTAACTTCCCTTTCCATGAAAGGTGAAACAGTCCCAGAAATAACTGGTTTTGTAAAGGCCATGCGCGAAGTTTGTGTACCAGTATCCCCTAAAATAAATGCCCCTCTTGTAGATACATGCGGTACTGGAGGAGATGTGTTAAAAACATTTAATATAAGTACCATTTCAGCAATAATAGCAGCATCATGCGGCGTTGTAATAGCCAAACACGGTAACAGAAGCATAACAAGTAAATGCGGTGGTGCAGATATATTGGAAGCCCTTGGTGTAACCATAGACAGTGGGGCAGAAGAAGTAGAAAAAAGTATGGAAAAAACAGGCATCGGGTTTATGTTCGCCCCTAACTTTCACCCTGCAATGAAGTACGTGATGCCTGTGAGACGGGAGCTTAATATAAGGACAGTCTTTAACATCTTGGGTCCACTTACATCACCGGCAAATGCAGATATTCAACTCCTCGGAGTTTTTGATCCGGACTATGTTGAGCTGGTGGCCAATGTACTTAAAAATTTAGGTGTTAAAAAGGCCATGGTAGTCCACGGGTTTGACAGCTATGGAAATCCTGCAATGGATGAAATATCAACACTTGGAAAAACCAAAGTAGCATTTCTTGAAAACAGTAAAATCAGTATTAAAGAAATTTACCCTGAAGACTTTGGTATTGCAAGAACCCGTGAAGAACTGATAAAAGCTTCTTCAGATATCGACGAAAATATACAGATTGCAGTTGATGTCCTTAAAGGTATGGAGAGAAATGAAACTGAAAAGGCAAGACTGGATCTATGCCTCACAAATGCAGCTGCCATCCTCTTTATAACT
Source organism: Methanobacterium sp. UBA8 (assembly GCA_002509665.1). Taxonomy (GTDB): domain Archaea; phylum Methanobacteriota; class Methanobacteria; order Methanobacteriales; family Methanobacteriaceae; genus Methanobacterium_D. The sequence continues at coordinate 21,592 of DADN01000056.1, read as the reverse complement.
GGAATTGTGGATAATTTCAGAGATGGAGTAAAAATAGCTCGAAAGTCAGTTGAATCAGGAGCTGCTCTTAAAAAGCTTTATGAATTTGTAGAAAATAGCTAATAATCCAGAAATACAAATAAAAATCAGTTTAAAAATTATTATACAAAAACAGGAGATGCTTAAGAAGACTTTAAAAAAAATATAATAAAATGAGGTAATTGATTACCATCATTGCTCCAATCTATAATATGGAACATCTTGAAATATAAATTTTTTTATAATCAAAAATCGCATTTTTTTATTAATATTTTAAAAGCTTAAATAATGTTTAATTTATTAAATAATTTTCCATTATTCTTTTTATTTGACTAGTTTTTTATTATAATTATNNCAGCAATAACTTTTAAGAAACCATATGCTACGTTTTAATACTACGAATAAAACATTGAAAAAAAGAAATCACCTTTATTTTTATATATTCTCAAAAAGGGTAACATTTCATGTTAATTAAATTATTCACATTTCATTTTATGGCCTAATCCAATTTTTAGGATTAACATTAATTTTTAAAGCAAAATAAAATAAATTATGGCATGATTTTTTAAAGGTACGATATGTAAAAGTATATAAATCATAAAGGTATATTTTTTTACATAATTTGTTAAAAATAATTAAAAAAGGGGATATTAAATGAGAAAAAATGTTTTATTAATATCTATGATATTGTCCATGTTTGTTTTTGGCCTTCAAATAGCAGAGCCCGTCGCTGCAACCAGTTGGAAAACAATAGACCACGGTACTACTAAATTTAAGAGTTATTACGGAGATAAATGTACCTACAAATGGACAACATACCAAAGCGGTAAAAACTATGTTAAAATGGTAGGATACATGTATTCTCCCCAAACTAACACAGGGGTTTACATATATGACTATTTCAAAAAAGTCAGTAAGACCAAACTAAAAAACTATGGAAAAGATGTAGGTCACTACTATAACTACAAAACTTCACGAACTATAAACTTTGGTAATACCTACTGTAACACAAAACTAACTGCCGCACAATATTATTGGAAAGTATTTAGACCATATATGATAAAAAATGTGGGAAAGCTTTGAATACCTCTATTTTTTTCTTTTTTTAAAGGATCATAATCAAAGTTATGATCACAGTAGACTAACTTAGATACTGAAACTCTCAAAATAATGAATAATTACACATATTAACCAGGGGCACTCCCGAAGGTATCTGGAGTTTAAGGGAGTGTCCCCAAATGGTGGTGCTTATTTTTTAGTGGTCATACACCTTAGAACTTATGAATGAAAATTATTGAAACATATGATTATGTGCTATAAATCACATTAACAATAAAATGAAATTAATTTAGCTCCACATCCAGTAATTATTACCAACAGTGGAGTTTAATTTGCATATTAAATATTATTATCTTTGTGATTATAGAAATTTGATGATTAAACTGTACAAACTCTATACTTAATGTTAATAACCCCCCTTATAAAATTAGATATAATCGTATTTGTGAAAATGTAGCATATTTATAAATTAAATCAATTAGTAATAAAAAAAGGTTTATTTATCATGAAAAAAATATTGAAATTCTAAATGATCACGCTATTTTTAAACAGCACCATCTAAATATTAACTAAACAAATGTTCTCTTTTATTATTATGAATAAAGCAGTTTTACTTTATTTTAGTTAGTTTGTAGGCGTATCCCTCATGACTCCTGTAAACAGAAGTGCAGAATAGATTTAGTTTGTTTAAATTCATTTTAACTTTAATAATTATAAAAATATCCAAAACTGCAGCCATGTAAAAACAAAGCCACTGACAGCACCGACAATGACCTGTGCTGGAGTATGCTTGTTAAGATAAATACGGCTCCACATGACCATAATCAAAGGAAATAAAAATAAAAGGCCAGGGTATCCAAATATATATACCATAGCTGCTGTAGGTCCTGCAACACCCATAGAATGCAGGCTGATTTTCCAGAAAAAAGTTATAAATATAGTCAGCAGTGCATTTGAAAAGTAACAGAACATTAACACAGTAACAGCAGCAGGTGCTCCTGCAATGAAAAGCACAATTACCCCAATAAGGTATGATACAATCCCAAAAAGTAATGGGCATGTGCGTTCAGCCTTATCAGTTATGTCAAAATCCAGATCTCTATTTTTTACCCACATCCAAACAGCTGTAAATGGTAAAACGGTTGCAAAAAGCAATGAAAGTAATGTAAATATTAAAAAATTAGTTCCACCAGTTACAAAATAATTTAAAATGATAAACACAGGTATAGTAATTATTATAGGTTGTACAAGACTTGAAACAGATCTTGCAAAGTCATATTTAGGTTCAATATTGGAATTAATAAATCTCATGGTAATACCTATTAAAGTTGATATCCCACTTTTTAATTTTATATTTATTAAATTTATCCATTTTAATTATTAATTGATGATTAATATTTTATAGTAAACCATTTTTATAGTAATTTTATATTATTATCTAATAAATCATGTTTTAAGCCTTTCATTCATGCCTAAAATGCAAACAATAATTTAATAATGAATTAAATTTACATTTGCAGAAGTAAATATCATAATTTAAGAGGCTACATATTTACGTGCTGACTAACTTAAAATAGTTCTAAATACATTAAATTAAACGTGAAAATGTAATCATACATAATCATAACGTTAATTTCAATTAAAATCAGCTAGAATTAGTTAAATATCCTAAAGATCCATCAGATTTTAGTTTTAAATTTAATTAACCAGATTAATAAAACAGTTTTTAACTCTCAATGATTTTCGAGTAAAATATGGGATTTCTATAGATATTAATAAAAATTAAAGAATATTTAGTTATTCTTTATTAAAAGGAAATGGGCCCGCTGGGATTCGAACCCAGGGCCTCACGGTTATCAGCCGTGCGCTCTAACCATGCTGAGCCACGGGCCCCATTTGATTTATAGAAACAAATTATTTCACTTATGCAGTTTTACAATTTGAAATCCGCAAAGGGGTAGATTCAAGATTTAGTCTTCATCCTATATAAGCTTTACGCCTAAATTTAGATTTTTTTATAATATACTACCAGTACCCAAAAGATTCTTAAGTTCTTTAAAACAATCTTTGAAATCATCGTTTTCAAGTACTACCAAATTACAGCCCAAAATGGCAGAACATACCGCCATTGAAGTCCGCAGCATATTCATATGTTCATTTAAACTCTTTATAGTATCTATTATCCTTTCTTTAGTATCTTTACGTCTCCGCCCGAGTATATTATCCATGGAAGACTCTATTACCACAATTATATCTGGAGATATAATTTCAATGGGCAGTGAAAGGATATAACCAATTGAAGACTGATCAACACCATGTAAATCTACAAGAACACGGTCCATATTTTTAATTTTTAAAGCTGCGCCCTTCCAGATCATCTGCTGAGTGTCTATATCTAAACTAAACATTTCAGAATCTGTAGAAGCGAGATCTTTGCTTTTAGCTATGTCAAGCATTAGATCTCCATAATTTACGTAATTATAACCTAAATCTTCAGAAACTCTTCTACAGAGAGTTGTTTTACCAACTCCAGGAACACCAGTAACAACTACAACGTTCCAAGGTAAGTCCATTTCATTACACCATTTTGTGTCTTGGATGAGTTATTAAGGCAATTCCAGTTAAAATCTTAAAATTATTTGTTAACCATTTCAGAAATTGCATCAGCCATCATATGGCCTTCGACAAGTATTTCAACTTTATCTACGCCTTCAACCTTTTCAGCTGCGAGTTTTGCATTCATTGCAATGTTTGCTGCACTCATACAGCCAGGGTTTGTTGGCCTAATTGTAAGTTTTGCAACGGTAGTTCCATTTTTTTCTATTTGAATGTCCTGGAGAATTCCCATTTCAACTATACTAATACCCATATGAGGGTCAGCTACTACAGAAACTGCCTCTTTTATCTTTTCAACTAATTCATCTGCCATGATATCTCCTCAAATACATAAATAATTTATGTTCATTTTTAAACAGTTAAACTTGTTTTTGTTTATTTTGTTCCTATTTCAATAAATTTTTTAATAATATCTAAAAATAGGGTGTTCTTAATGTTTTTATTTATTGCATTTATAGTTATTTATAATTTTTTGCCCTCTATTTTTTTCTATGCCTTATTTTCACTGCCACACCTTTAACAGCCCTTTCCATTTCTTCCCCGCTTAAAATAGCCTTTCCAACAGCTACAACTTCATCATCTTTTAAAACTACCACTTCGTCACCAGGAACAATATCTAGATCAGCTTCACTTACTCCTGGAGAAAACAAAGTATTTGTTTTAAGCTCAAAGTTAATTTTAACCCATTTTTTATGGATGTCCTGCAGAATTTTCCCGCCTTCTAAATTCAGAGAATATAATCCATTATTAAAATGCAGTGTAGCGATTTGTTTTCCATCTTTAAATATTCGTTTATCAAATCTTCCACGAGTTTTAACGTCGTCAGGTATCAAATCATCAGCTTTTTTACTGTTAAATTGATATCTTGCAATTGATCTGAGTTGATGCAGTGTTTTAGCTTTTCCTTTAAGTTTTAAGTGTTTTTTAACTTCCATTTTAAGATTATTCATAGATTCTGCTGATGTGGTTTGACCAGTTGAGGTGTAAACCGCATTATCCAGATATTCTTCACAAACTTGTTTGTAACCACCTTCAACATGTGCTATAACTTCTTTTTCACCGACATAATCCCTTAAGCACTCTCCAACAACTTTAATTTCTTCATGGGACCATTCCCCTGTTGTTGAAGTGTCATAGGATTGTATTGGATATATTTTTTCCACTTCACGAGGGCAAACTCCAAACGGGGAGGTCAGTATGACTTCCTGTATGCCCTTTGTCGCTTTCATAAATATGGCATGAGATCGAGATGATGAATAAGGTTTTTTCATACTGCACGGCAAAATAACCAGCGCATCGCCTAACGGTTCAAGAAGACTCATTCTTTCCCGCCATCTTACTGCTTCTGGACGGAAAAGTGATTCTTCAGTTATACAGAGAACTTTCATAGTTTTTCCTCTAATTAAATAAATAACAAAATTTACAGATTATTTTTTTTCATTTATACAGTTTTTATACTCCGTACTATTTATCCTTTATAGAATTAAAAATACAAGTACAAAATGAATGAACCTCAATTTATTGAATTAATTACTAAAAAGAGTCTTTTAATACATGAAAATTTAATTTAAACTTAAAACAAGAATGATTTTTGGTCATATTTATTTAAAAAAAGAAAAAAAAGAATTGAGTTTATTTTTTTCTTGGTATAGTTAAACCGCTTAGAACCATCAGAACTGCCACTATAAATCCTGCCAGTGGTATTCCTGTTGGCTGCATTCCGGTTGTTTTGCTGGCCGCTTTTACTGCAGGTTCTATATTTTGGTTTGTGTCAGGATCAGAAGGGTCATTTTCATCATCAAATTCTGTTACAGCCCAAATATTGTTCCCATAGCGTGCAGTGTTATCATTGAAGACATTGCCCGTCATATCTAAAACACCGTAATCAGCATCATTAAGGATAGCACCACCAGCATATGCACGGTTGTCTATGAAAATACAGTTTTTTAAAGTTAAATCAGCTTCCTTATCAATAGCACCACCATAAGTAGCGGTGTTCTTTGTAAATGTACTGTCAATAATAGTAGAAGTACCTAAAACATAAATAGCCCCACCAGAAACGCGCGCATTGTTACCTGTGAAAGTGCTGCAGGTTACAGTCAAGGAACCCCAATTAAATATAGCACCACCATTACTTGCAGTATTGCCTATAAAATTACTATCTTCAACTGTTAAAATGCCTTTATTGATAATGGCACCACCATCACTATCAAATATCTCATCACTATTCCCATCATGTTCAGTTGCAGATCTATGTCCATTTGCAAGAGTTAAATTCTGAATTACCACATTTCTACCTTTCTGGATCTTAAATATCCATGCATTGTTAGTCCCATTTATAATGGTGCCGCTTTTACTTTGCCCATTTATTATTATATCCTTATCAATAGTAATTTTAGTGTTGCTTGCTCCAGTGTATAACCCATTTGCAATATTTACTGTTCCACCATTTGTTACAGTTTTTGTAGCGTTTTTAATTGATTTTTTTGCAAGTAGCCACGTGGAACCATCATTGTCATCATTTCCAGATGAACCATTCACGTAAATAACTGATGAACTGGCAGAAACATCATCTGTTACAGACAATACTGTCAAAATAACGCTTAAAAGCAAGATTATTGTTATTATACTGTTCATATTAGTGTAATCTGTTTGTATTCTAATTTTTTCACCTCCATAGTTTCCATATATAAATAAAAAAACAAATAACACATCAAGGATTATTAATTAGCAAATATTTTAAGCTTCAAATAATCATTTCATAAATTTAATCCATATGATCATATATTATTAAATCCCCATATATAAATATGATCATACATGCAGAAAGATGAAATTAAACATAATTTATGTTATATATGCACTATTAGAATTAATTTTAGTTTAAAATAAGATAAATATTTATTTTTTAAATAAATACTGATTTTAAGCTGTATTTTATACAAATAGTTTAAAAATTCGTTTAATATACTGATAAACAAATTAAAGCTTTAATTTCTTAAGTCCTATCTAAAAAGAGATAAAAATAAAAAAATATATTCTAAATTTGTTTAGATTCTAAATTACTTTTGTGATTATACTTGTTTCTAAACATTGACATTAACAGACCTTACAATTATATTGCCCACACTGTTTGAGTTAGTTGAAATTATAACCGGGTTAAATGTGTTGGTGTTACTTATAATATTATTGTTGACAGAAGAAGAGCTACTAGCTGCACCGTTAGCGTTGATATTTGATAAGCTGTTGGTATTTACAATGGTTGAAGTTTGGGATTGTGATTGAGCTTGGCCCGGATCCTGGGTTTGACTTGGACTCAGTATTGATGCATTGCCACCAATGGTTACATTTCCACTACCCGGTAGTAACAGAAGTTCGGCCAAAATTGATGCAGTTGCTTCATTATTAGTTGGATCTGGATCGATTATTTGTGCTGTAGCTACGCTGCACGCTGCAAGAACTATAAATGCCATTAAAAATGCTGCTGTTATTTTTCTTTTAATTATTCCACCTCCTTATATCCAATAATCACCTTAGAAAATAGTTATTCTTTGAGATAAGCTCAGATAGATCATGTAATGCAAAGGATAAAATCTCAAAAGATAGACTAGATTTAAAAACCCACTTGAACTTTACAATCATTTCAACTGCACTTATTATGCAAACACATAACACTATTTCCATGTTATGATAGTATGTTATTACTTACTATATTAATATTATTATTTCTAATGGAAAGAACATTATAAAAAGTTCGTTACTTAACATATCCCAATTATTCACCCATCATCATAAAAATAGAACTAAAAATTAAATTTTTATTTAAAAAAGAAATATAAAGCTTTGAATTAGAAAAATAAGATAGTTTAAACGTTCATGTTCCTGAGGTTGTAACATCTTAGATTTTCAAACATTACAAATTAACAATAGGCATAATTCATGCGCGTGTCATAGACATGAGCGTAAAATGAAATTAGTTTTATTCAACTCAATTAACAGTTCATACAAACCGCACAGGATCTGTATTGATATCTACAATAACCGGTTTATTTGATGAAAGAGCTTCTTCAACCGCAGCCTCTAACTGTTCTGGCTTTTCGACATTAATTCCCTTACCGCCGCAAATTCTTGCATACTCTGCAAAATCAAAGTTGTAAAGTTCAGTTTGCCAGTTTTCATAGCCTTCCATCAGCTGTTCCTGGCGGATCATACCTAGTTCTTTGTTATTTAAAATGAATATATTTACTGGAAGTTTATATTTAACCGCAGTTAAAAAATCCGCCATTAACATTGAAAATCCGCCATCTCCAGCAACGCATACTACCTGCCTATCTGGATAAACAAGCTGTGCTGCAATTGCAGCTGGAAGTCCAAAACCCATAGAAGCCAGATAACCTGAAAGTATCATCTTCTGTGTGTCTTTCATCCAGAAATTCCTTCCAAACCACCATGTATTTTCCCCTATATCCAGCGTTATCACCGCATCATCTGCAAGTTTATCATTGAGAACTTTAATTATATATGGCGGCCGTATTGGTGACTTTTTAGAGTCTATTTCTCCCCCCAATAACTTTAACCAATCATTTTTTAATCTTTTTATCTCGTCCAAGTATTTTTCTTTCCTGTTTTCTTTAACCAGGTCTGTAAGTTTAGGTAATATCTCAGCACTGTTTCCAAGCAGCCCAACTTCTACAGGGTACTGCTTAGCTATCATCATAGGGTCCATATCAATTTGTATAGTTTTCTTTTCTGGTATTTGAGTCATGTCTGAAAATGAAGAACCCACCACAATTAAAAGATCAGCATCTCTAACCAATCTAGTAGCTGCAGTTGACCCAATTCCCCCGTGACTACCTACATAATGGCCATTAAACTCATCTACGACACCTTTACCCCTGAATGTGCTGACAATCGGCGCTGAAATTTTCTCTGCAAGTTCTAACAGGTTAGCTCCCTGTCCCATTGCACCAAAACCAACGATTATTACTGGTCTTTTTGACTGGTTAATGGTCTGAGCAGCTTTCATTATCACAAACATTGGTGGGGATATGGCCTTATTTGGAAAGCTACCATCAAATGGAATTATTTTTTCAGTGTGAGGTAATTTCTGGACATCATTTGGAATACCAATATGTGCAACTCCCCTATCTGTAATTGCATGTTTCATTGCAAAGGTTGCAAGGGTCACTGTCTGGTTTTCAGACATCAATATCTCATCAAATATAGTTATTGGCTTAAAGAAGGAATGCTGATCTATTTCCTGGAAAGATCCCGGACCAATTAACTGTCTTTTTACCATTCCAGTAAGTGCTAAAACAGGAGAATGATCCAGTTTAGCATCGTAAAGTCCAGTAGCTAAATTAGTAGCCCCCGGTCCCGCTACAGTTAAGCATGCTGACACATGTCCTCTTAATTTACCGTATGCAGATGCCATAAATGCCGCTGATTCCTCATGGCGTACCTGTATGTATTTAATCTTTTCATTTTTCCTTATTGCATCCATAACTCCCAGAGATGAAGTTCCGGGTATTCCAAACACATATTCTACTCCCCATTCAGCCATTTGTTCTACTAAAACATCAGAGACTGTTGATTCGCCCTCTTTAAGATCCCTAACTTCTTCAGTGAGCAGTACAAATTCACTCTTTGGAGAATTACAAACTGGACAGGTCCATTTTTCAGGCAAATCTTCAAATTTAGTACCTTCTTTTTCTTCATCATACACATAATTACATACAGTACATCTATATTTCGCCATGGAATCACCGTATTATTTTAAACATTAATATTATTCTAAAATTTAATAAAATATCCTATGTATATATTAAAAAAATCCACTCCAGTGAACTGCAATCCTTAAGATTGTGTGCAGTACATCTATATTTTTCCATTGAAGTCACCATGTTGCTTTAAATTTAAATATAACTTAAAATATGATATTTTATTATATAATAAACATTCCTAACTATATAGGCTGCAAAACGGAGGAATTATGTACAATACAGCCCCTTTTTGCATTTGTATGCCATACTTTAATATGATCTTAAAAAGTAATAAAATATTCCATTTCTCATATTATAAAGTATTTCTATCCATAATAAATCTTCAAATCCATGAAAATATAGGTTTAATACATAAACAGCTAATAATTCAAGTTTTTGATATATGTTTAATTAATAGTTATGAAATAATCTAAATGATTAACTCAATAACTTATAATTTTGTTATAAAGATTTTGACAATGAAATAAACATTTTATAGGTCATTATCTGTATTTATATACTTTTAAAATCAAAACATTACTCCATGGAAAAGTATAAAGTAAGTTCTGCAGGCGATAATGAACTTTTTTTAATTACCAATTGCTACATAAAACTTTGTAAAGTAATGGAAAGTTTAAAAAAAGACAAAGGAAAAATAGTCCACGTAATCGGGGCGCCTGGCACTGGCAAATCAGCAAATATTTATCATGCCATAAATGAACTTAATTTAAATGTATACGATATGAAATTCCGCTTAAAATCAGCGAATGCAGGCTCAAAGCAGGTTTTTAATACCATGTTTGAAGGATTAAGCGAAGATTTAGACGTAGAATCAAAAGAAGAAATTTATAGGAAGCTTTCAGAATATGACGCAGTTTTAATTGCAGATAATTTTCATGATTTACACAATTTAGACCCTAACTATGTAGGTTTCAGTAAATGGACATACTATGCTGGTTTTAAAGCCATTTATTTTTATTTACTATGTATAGCTGAATATATAAAGCACATAAAATACTTTAAAAATATAAATATTATTTTACAGACTGCATGGCGAATTCATATAATGGGGAAAAAATACGATTTATTTTCAGATCTGGGCTTATTTTCAAAAATTCTTGTAAATCTACTCAATATATTTTTTGATATTGTCGTGATACGGTATTCAGAAAAAGAAACTATAAAAATTGTGAAAATGCATGTTAAAGATGCAGATATTGAAACTATTAAACAATATATCCAGAAATACGGCCACAAACCAAGATTTATATGTGATGCACTCAAAAAATAAGAATAACTTTTTTCGCTACTAAAGTCAAACTACGAAATATACACATGAATCATGTTGAGTATGTAATGAGGATAAAAGATGATAAAAACCCTTATTAAATCTACAAGACTATCATGGGCATCTAAAAACTTCAATGCGTACTTACTTGCCCTTACATATGCTTATTTTTCAGGGATGACAATTACAAACCCTTTTGAAATACTGGAAGGTCTCTTACTTGTTTCAGTACTCTGGGGAGCATTATACAGCTTAAATGATTTAACTGATCTTGAAGTAGACAAAAAAGATTATACCAAAAGAAATAGGGCTTTTATCCAAAATAATGTCGATGAAAAGTGGATATTAATTTTCTCCAGTTTTTTAATAGTTGCAGTATTTATAATTGCATTGACCACTTTAGATCCATTATTTACTATAATTTTAGGATTAATGCTCTTAAATCAGTTGATCTATACACTACCCCCAGCAAGACTTAAAAATACTATATACGCACCTTTTACAAGTACTGCCACAAACAGCGTTTTAAGAATCGCTTCATGTTGTGTACTGCTAGGTAATGTACTGTTAGTTCCATTAAGTGTTTATTTTTTCATGTACATGGCAGGAATGGCAACTTATGTTATGTATAAATCAAAACAAATTTCTGCAAGTATTGTAGGAGCCGTAGCTGGTGTAAGTTTAATTTATGTACTGTACACTGGAGACATGAATATTATCCAGTTTGCAGTTGCGATTTTACCGTCATTTTTAGCGGCAATACCCTTATATCTTTCTGTTTATATAGATAAAGATGAAATGACTCAGATTGCTGACATTTTATACCATCAGGTCGCAATGGTATTCTTTTTAATAGTTATTTTAATTATTCTATTTTAAAAAATTAAAAAATTAAAAAAATCACAATCCTCGAAAATCTGTGAAATAGAAAAAAAGATCAAAAATTTGATCAAAATTGTTTAGAAGAGTTTTCCAAGCTTTAATAAAGCCTTTGGTGAGACTTTAACAAGCACTCTAAGGAGTTCACTTGTACTTATCTTTTCAAATTCAGTTTCCCTGAAAACTTTTGCTATTGAGTCTAATTCTTCATTTGAAAGGCTTTCAAGATAGTCTCTTGATTTCATGTACTTATTAAAGGAATCCCCAATTTCTTCTTTGCAGCGTTTTCCATATTCTGCAAGCCTTTTTTCAGAGAAATCATTATCTTTAACTGCCGCAGCAGCGATTTGGCCAGCAATACGTCCGCCCTGCATACCACTTATTATACCTCCGCCAGTTAAAGGATTTACCATTCCACCTGCGTCTCCTACAACCATAACGTTATCAGTGGCTATTTTTTTAAGGATTCCACCTACAGGGTCTCCACCTATATTAAGTTCCACTGCTGTAGCATTTTTAGTTGTAGGGCAGTTTTTTACAAAGTCAAGAAGGTGTTCGTAGGCGCTTTTTTCTGTTAATGTTGGTATAACTGCAAGACCGACGTTTGCAATGTCTTTTCCCTTTGGAAATACCCATGCATATCCTCCAGGGGCAACATCTCCAAAGTAAAATTCTAATGCGGTGTCACTTTCCATTTCTACACCAACCATTTCAAACTGAGCACCAGATTCCATATCTTTAGGTTTGACTGCAGTTTTAAGGCCGCCCCATCTTCCAACTCTTGATTCTGGGCCGTCTGCACCTATAACTATCTTTGCCTTAATATCAAACTCCTCACCCATGCGTTCCGCTTTTACAATTACATGGCCGTCTTTCCTTTCTAAACCTCTAGCAAGAGTCTTGATCATTATATCTGCACCGGCTCTTGCAGCGTCCATAGCCATATGTTTATCGAATACCTTTCTTTCTATCACATAACCCATTTCTGGAAGTTTTACTGTATCTTCAGTAAGCCAGACGTCGGTTCCATTTGGAGATACAAGACGTACCCCATTGATTTCTGAAGTCACCCACCTGCTGCTTGGCTCTATGCCTAATTCAATTAAACCATCCTTAGATACACCTTCGGCACATCTTTTAGGAGCGCCTATTTCAGATTTTTTTTCAATCATTAACACATCTGCACCGTTTAAAGCAGCGTGTTTGGCGGCAGATGAACCTGCTGGACCCGCCCCAATTATTAGAACATCAGTTTCAATTAACATTAATTCACCTTATTCTTCTTTTATTAAAGCACGCACTGGGCATGCCTGTACGCATATTTCACAATCTTTACATGAACTTTCATCAAACGTTATGGTTGCCTCGCCTACTTCAATCAGGCATCTTGGGCATACGCCTGCGCATTCACCACAATACATACACCATTCTCTAACTATCTTCATTTTATATCCCTTTTCTGATTTTTTTAATCTCGGATTTAACTTTTATTCAGTTTATTATAACTCCTTTATTAATCTTCACATAATAAAAAGTTACATCCACTTTAAAATTAGTATAAATTGAATTGGAAAATCAAGTATAAAAACTTGATTATAACATTTTTTTTATAATTCAAATTTAGACATGCATTTCAAGTGTAAAATTTCATGTACTTTGTAGAAGATGTATCCGAATCCTGAAGGCTAAGTGCAAGTATGTTGAACATGTATAAATGAAATTACACTCAAACAACTTCAGCACAGGATAATGTGTATTCTTAACACATATGTACATATCCCCTACATCATAAGTATTATAAATAGATTAATAGATATCTAAATAGTACTTAAAGATTAATATAAAATCTAAAAGCATATTCTAAAGCATTTTAAATTAAAATATGTGGTAAACATATAACATAACTTTATTTTGTGCACTTTAATTATCTAAAAAAAAATAATTCTATTTTTTATCAAATAAAAAAAAACAAAATCTTTAGTAAATAGATATTCTACTTATTCTTCTTCATCATCTTTCTTTGATTTAAATACATATCCACATTTGGTACAAACAACAGCTCCTGTTGTCGCATGAGCATGATGTTCAGTTTCTATATCTCTTTTAACTGTTTTATCTACACCGCCGCATTTAGGGCATTTTTTAGCCAAGTCACCTATTTTCATTTTAGCATACCTCTTATAAACATTATACTTATTATTTTAACATTTTAATGTCAAATAACTATTTCTTCTTCTAATTTAATTAAGCTTATGATAATAAGTTCAATTTATTTTTAAACATATGCAAAAAAAATAAGAATCTAAATGAACAAATTAAATAAACAGAACCCGGTATCTAAGATTACAACTTTAAATCATAGTATAATGTTTTTTTAGTGTTTTATCACTTAGTTTAAATTAAAGTTTCAGCTCACAGCAATATTTATATACTGTGATCTGTATATTATAATATACATTCGGGAAAAGCCGAACTAATATAAATATCAAAATCTCTAAAATTAAATAATTTTAGGAGGCGAAGACATGAAAACAGAAGAATTAAGCAAAAAATGCCCCAAATGCGGTTGTAAAGATAAACATATTATACAGGATGATTCAACAGGTTTACTTGTAGGTGTTGAATACAAACATTCAGGATCCAAGGTCCCAAAAGGATCTAAATTCCGCTGTACTGAGTGCGGATATGTATTTGAGTAATTAAAATTATAAAAAAAGAATTTTGGGTTAACCATTAAATTGGATGCCCAAAATTTTATTACATGATTATTTCTTATTTTAAAATTAAGCAAGCTCCGGAAAATAGAGCTTAAAGAAATTAAATAGATTCTAAACATTAAAACTAAATAAATCTGAAAATTACCCAGATAAATAATTAAATACGTTTAAGCATTATGGACATTATCCCCGGCTTTTGAGCTTTTTCTTCAGACTTCCCTCCACCAAATGCCATCATGCCCTGTGAAGATAAGAACTCTTTATTTACACGATCAGTTATTTCCTTAAATACTATTTTATACGCCTCACAGTGAGGGTCCACACCGTCAATTTCGGCTTTATTGGTTTCTTCATTAATCTTTAAAGCATTGTAAGGGCATCCCCCTCTGCAAAACTTCACATATGAACATTTTTTGCATTCTTTATCCACATATTGCTTAAATTCATCAAGAAGCTTTGCAGGTGCAGATTTAGAGAGATCTTCAACTGTCGGGTGGTCCTGGACATTGCCCATTACATACTCAGGCATTCCTACAAACCTGTAACATGGATATATGCTCCCATCAGGACCTACAGCAAATGTATCACCCATACAATCCACGTAAGTACAGACAGTTCCCCTGCGAGTAAGGACACATTTACAGAGATGGTCTATATTCATAATCTCAATTTCGCCCATATTTTCCAGATATTTGTCCAAAAGATAGATCATCAGCTCGCCGTATTTTTCAGGATCAACAGCCCATTTAGTAGGGTCTTCACTGCGCAGTGAGGGTAAAGCAGGGTGTAATTTAAGTGTCAAACCTTTTTCAAGGAAAAAGTTAAAGATCTCTTCTTTATGATCGATAGAATAAGAAGTAAATGTAGAAATGAAGCTGACTTTTAAACCATGGGCTTTTGCAATTTCATAGCCTTTTATGGTCCGTTCATAATAGCCTTTCCCTCTTTGAAAGTCATTAAGTTCCTCAGGTCCGTCTAAGCTTGAGCCAATTGGAATATTATACTCGCTGAAAAGCTCAGCGAGCTCATCCGTCATAACCCATAGATTAGTTTGAAGGGCAAAAGCCGGTTTTAAATGTTTTAACCCATTCTGCAGCATTGGCAGCGCTTTTTTATAAAAATCCAAACCGGCCAGTAAAGGTTCTCCCCCATGAAATGTAAATGTAATTGGTTCATCGCGGAAAGTTTTAAGCCAGCTAACGATTTCTTCAACAATTTCAATGCTCATTACAGGAGATCCCTCCTCAGAACTCCAGCAATAGTTGCACTCAGAAGGACAGCCAAGAGTAGGAATTATCATCACATGAAAAGCCATTGGAACACCTTTTTAGTTATTAACAATCATATGCTAATAACTCAATTTTTGTATTTATATGTTGCTACATTATCCCATGATTTTTAATAAAATATACAGTTCAAATTTAAAGATAAATAATAAAGCAGTGAATTAACTTAATTAATTAAAGGGATTAAATGAGATCAGAACAATTTTTAGTTATTTTAGTAATATGCATGACAGTTATTATATTAGGGCTGATATTTTTAACTCAAAATACTTCAGATAACACTTATTCTACAAAAACATTTTCAAATAACAATATCACCTTTGATTATCCTGAAAACTGGCAGGAATATACTGAAGATGCCAATAAAAACAACATAGATAAATGTTTAGCTGCTGTTGGTGACCCCAGTACAACTAACGGTACATCACTGCCAACTACTGCATTAATTGTAACTAAAACTGAAGATAAAATTAATAGTAATGGAAGTTTTGCGCATCCTGAGGGATTTATGTCTGAAAAGTTAATTGAAAGTTGGGTGAACACCACAAAAGCTGCCAACATATCTCCCAATTATTTAAATGTGCAGGTAACAACAAATAATTTGACGATTAATGGGTTAAAAGCTTATGAATTCACATATACAGGGTTCCATACCACTAACCAGAAATACGAGTACATGCAACTTATAGCATTTGAAAAAAGATACCCCCATAAAGAAGTAAATTATGTTATAATGTGTGCAACAATGGCTTCAGATATTGGAAAAACAAAAACAGTATTTAACAAGATAATTAACACTTTTAAAGTTCAGTAATGCCCATTATACTTTTTTATTCTTAAAATGTGCTATGCACTAATTATATTTTTAAATCCTCCCATAGCCTCCCTGATAATTTGAAAAAGCTTATATATATCTGATCATAAGAGAATAGTTTGTAATTAATAAAAGATAATTATTTTAAAACGGTGGTTTGAGATGTGGAATGAAATAAGCTTCCTGATAGTCGTTCTAATTATAGGAGGATTAGCTGGTGCTGTTGTAATTATGTATAACAATCTGGTTAAGCTTAGAAATGGTGCGGATAATGCATGGTCACAGATTAATGTTCAATTGGAAAGAAGGGCAGATTTGGTAGCTAACCTGGTTGAAACCGTGAAAGGATATGCCAAACATGAAAAAACTACACTTAAAGGAGTTACTGAAGCACGAGCAGGGCTATCAGATGCAGAAACTGTAAAAGAAAATGAAAAGGCAAATAATCATCTAACTAAAACTTTAAAGAGTTTATTTGCAGTTGCAGAAGCTTATCCTGATTTAAAAGCAGATGAAAGTTTTGAAAATTTAATGAAACAGCTGTCTGAAACCGAAAACCAGATTGCTTACTACCGCCAGATGTATAATGATGTAGTATGGCAGTATAACAATAAATGCCAGATGTTTCCAAGTAATATCATCGCTAGCTTCTTTGGATTTGAAGAAGAAAGATATTTTGAAATTAATGAGAATGAAAAAGCAGTTCCACATATTAATTTCTCAAGTGATGACACATTAGAAGCAGAAAATATTTAAAATACCAATATTCAGTTCAACAAATTCTATTCTATTATTTTTAAATTATCCAAATAATGAAAATTTAAAAATATTTCGTTCATTAAACTCATTTATTCCAACTAGACAGATATTAATCCTCCCATTAAACTGTTTTTAATTTTTTAAGGTTAATTTGTACGATACAGTAATCAAATAATTAATAAAAAATAAAATATATTTATTATTACAATCAAAAACAGTATTGGTGATCTTATGGTTGACACTGGCGATATTAAAGGTAAAGCTAAGGAAATGAAAGGAAAAATAAAGGGCAAAAATGCAGAAGAAAAGGGAAAAGCTAAAGGCAAAATGGCTGAATTGAAAGGAAAAGCGAAAGAATAACGATTTAACAATAAATAAGCTTAATAATCAGCCAAACCTAAATTAATTAAATTTTTTCCCTTGATTAATTTATTTAGTTAATATACTATTTTTTTACTTGATTGGATAATTTTGGTGAGAAAAATGATAAAAATAATAAATCAAGGAAAAATAGGTCAACCTCGAAAAGGTTTCGTTAGTTTCAAAATAAAATTAGAGGATGACAAGATATCTAAAAAAAATATAGATGATATAAGCAAAAAATTACTTGGATATGAATCACATATAACTCATTTTAAAGACGGCAGTGCTTATGAATATGAAATAGATCCAGAAGACAAAATAATTAATGTAATAATACATTATCCCCTTAAAAAATGGCCTGTTGAGGAACAGAGAGATCTTAAATTAATTAATGATTTTGCCGATGATTTCTTGAATTTCTATAAAAATAAAGTTGATTACTAGCTCATTTTTAACATATATCTTTAAAGATAAATTAAATAAATTATAAAAACTAAATTAATAGAATATAAACTCATTTATTAATTAATTCAATGATTATCGTTTTAAAACTAATCAACTCAAAAGTGGTGTTATGAAGAACAAGAATTCTGAAAATAAAGAAGAAAATCCATTAAAAGAGCTTGATAAAATTAAATTAAACTCATTTGATGAATTGGAACATAAATATTTTAATGATATAAACCTAGAAGATTTTCAAAAGGAAAGATTAAAAGAATTTGATAAAAAAGAATTGAGAGAATTTAATGAATTTGTAAAAGATTCAAAGACTGATATATCTCTAGAAAATCTTAAATTAGAATTGAATTCTGATAGCACAATAAAAAATATCTTGAAAGAATTAAAAGACATTGGAATAAACGGAAAACGTCAGCTAAAAATTATAACAATGCTCAAAAAAGAAGTTCGAAAATAAAAAACATGCTATTTTAATTATTTTTTTATATCTTAAGTGAAGATCTGTTTTATCATCATTTCTAAACGTTTTTGGGGTTTTATCAATAATAAAAGTTATATATATGTTGTAACAACGTTACATTGAAGATATTTTAAAATGTGTCTTCAAAATTAAGAAGTTTGCTGCTTTTTAAAGCACTGCCTGAGCTGATTGCAATCAGCTTAATTAGTTCACGGCACTTTTTCTAAAAAAATTTCATTAGCCTGTGTAGCTCAAAGGCTAGAGCAGTTGCCTCGTAAGTAACAGATAAGGGTTCGAGTCCCTTCACAGGCTTAAAAACAGTTATTTATCTAATATANNACTTCACAGGCTTAAAAAAAGTTATTTATTCAATACAACTGTAATTAATATCTTTAATTCTAACTCATTTTAACTAAATAATAACTAAAAAACAGAAGCATAATAATAAAAATAGACTACATCTAATAAAATTTTATCCTAAATTAAATCCAATCAAACTCAGTATTTGGGTTTACTTTAGTTTTTAATACAGTCCATGACTTAATAGTGGTTTCTTCCTCGATAAATTTTGATATTTCTTCAATTTCATCGTAGTTGTATATTATAATGTCATATCTATCGTAACTGACAGTTATATCTGCAATGCTCTTAAATTTATCCTGCAGCAGTTTAATATTTTCCTTCTCTTCAGAATTCATAATTATGGTATATTTTTATAAATTAATAAATTTGTGTTTTTTAAATTTAGATCTAATTATAAAAATTAATTTAACACCATAAGGCCGATTTTTTATTAAATAACATAATATCTAATATTCTATAGAGACATATTCAATATCTTGACCAATTTATATCCATTAGATCCGATGCAACGTTACAACTCAGATTTTACTGTTTTAAATGGATTGAATATGATTGCAACTTGATTCTATTAAATTTCGATCAAAATAATACATCCTTCCTTAAATTTAATTGACCTTACTTCTATAATTTAAATTCACAACCAATCACATGTTACTCATCTACATGCATAATTACCAACTTCTTTAGTTTATTTTATACATCATTAAATTTAAATAAACAATACAATATTCAAGCAATGAGCATGACGTATTCTAGCCCTAAATGATGCAGCTTGCCCAGAAAAATAATCAAAAACATATATAAAATTATTTATGTACTTCAAAAAGTATAGTGACCATTTAAATACCGTTATTAAAAAAAATAAGTTTACATTTTGAGTTAAAATCTTTATAATCACTTGAAAATGCCTTTTAAACTGGGAAGTAAAAGTGAGTGCCTGAAGATAAATATTAATTATATATATAAAAAATCTATAAATGTAAAAATAAGTTTTAGAAATTTTTTAATATGTATGATTACATTTTTGAGATCAAAATTTGCTTTATCAATTTTTAAACAAAAATTAGAGTCCGATTTCAAAATTTAAATCATGTTATAGATATTATAAGTTTTATACTTGCTACTCGAGGTAAATAACATGTTGGAGTTTAAAGAATTCAAAATATTAGATAGTGGTAATAACTTAATTACTCCAATTAAATTCAGTTTTACAGATAAAAAATTAAATGAAGAGTCCATTGAATACATCTACGAAAAACTAAATGAATATGAAATGTACTTAGAATATGATTGTAAAGGTGAATTTAATATTGAAAATAAAAAAGAAAATGTAATTGAAATGATTATAACATTTCCAAGTAGAAAAGTTCCAGGAGATAAAAAGGAATTAGAAGAATTTATCAATAGATATGTAATGGATTTCAGTGAATATTATTATAAAATAAATAATTTAAACATGGTAATTAACGATGATCTGATAGCACCTATCTAATTTTTTCTAAATAATTGTAATTAATGTGCTGTAAGTTAATTTAACAGTTATTTGTTATTTTGATAAAGTTTTCAACTATTAACTTACTGTATTTTTTTATTTATCTGTGAAAACAATAGAAATGGACGATGTAAAATAAAATAGCATTTTTAAAACTTAATATTAATTTTTAGCATCCTTACTTTAATTTAAGCCAGTTGATCCTTAAGATTCATCGATTTTATCCTGCCATTTAAGATTATTTTAACAAGAATTTAATGCTTCTTTAATTCGGGCAATTTTAATGTACTGTACTAACAGGAAAAAATATAAGACATTAAAACCAATATTAATAATTATATCGTATAACTTATTATAACTTCAATATTTCCAGTTACTATTAACACATAGCAGTCCACTCTAACGATGATCTTACTCTCATTTTTTTATCAAAATTTATGGAGGTTGATGATGTGAGTAAAAAATCAGTTAATTGGTGGAATATTATAAACAAAATCAGCCACGATAAATCTACATGGGATTATCTAGAGCCTGCAGAAATAGTAGAAATCCTGCAGAGAGTAATCGAAGCAAAAGAAAAGATAGTAGGACTAGATCAATATATTCGTATTCATTTAGATCCTGCTTTACAAAAATTACAATTTTTAACGGATCCAGAGTATGTCTATAATTTTCAAATTTATAGATACAACATATAAAAAAATCTCTAATCCACCACTTTTTTTTAATTTTATGTATCAAAAGCCATCTATGTAACTAAGCCTTTAAATTATAATTAAAAAATCATTACCATCAAATTTGTTATAATAAAAATTAACATCCTTAAAAATCACCGCATTATAAATTAAAAATTAGGAATATTTTTATTAATATGAAGTTAAAGGCAAATAAAGTCATCAAATACTTTATTGGCCCCTTAAGCTTTTTTTATTTTAACATTTCTTTGACTGTTTTCATTATCTCAAGTTTCTTTTCTATCATGGAGTTTTTCATATCTAATTTAGAAGCCATGAGCCTTTTTTTGCGTTCCATCATCTCAAGTTTCTGTTCGATCATGGTAATCTTAAGGTCCATTTTCATGGCCAAAAGTTTCCTTTTATCCTGCTCAGAGAGCTGTTCCATTATTTCTTTGGTCATCATCTTTTTTTTCATCATCTTTTCCATCATCATCATTTCTTTCATCTTTCCCATCATCATTTCCTCTTTCACATTATCACCTCTAAGTAATACTTTTATAATTATTTGTATTAAAAGTAT
>DADN01000121.1 GCA_002509665.1 Methanobacterium sp. UBA8 | reverse complement strand
GAGCGCCTTATAAATTGAAAGCTTATCTCCAGTGATTTCGTATTCACGGGCATTTGAGATGACGCTCTGGAAAATTTCACCAGCTTTTATTTTTTCCTTAGCTTCTCTAACCATGCTTTCATATTTTTCCCTGGAAAAATAATGCCCTTTAAATTTAAAGTCGATATTACCAATATCATGTGACTCTTTTGCAATCTGGTTTATTTCTTCAATTCTATTTTCGCCAAGAGTTACATATTCGCATTTATTCTGCAACCTGTCAAATGTAATTGCATCTAAGAATAAACCAAACTCAAAATCAGGATATTCTGATTCTTGAATATCAATATTTTCAAAATGCCGAACTGATTCATAGGAGATATAACCTACAAGTCCTCCTCTAAACCCTTTTATTCCATTACTTTTAGATGTTAATTTTTTAAGTTCTTCAAATGGATTTTCGGTCTCAATTTCTTCTTGAACTCCATTTTTTTCTACCATCAAAATATTTCCGTAAGCTCTTAAGATTGCAGCTGGCTTGAAGCCTAAAACGGATAGTCTTGCAAGTCCGCTGTCGCTTTCCATGGATTCAAGGAGAAACGCACTGTCATAGTTTTTATATATATTTTTAAACAATTCAAAAGGAGAATCGAAATCAAGTTCGATACTAACTGGCTCATTTAATTTAATATCGCCAAAAACATTCACTGCCTTTCATATTAATCACCTATTAATGTGTTCTTACAGTATGCTATATACCCCATAGTACTATTTAAAGCTTTATAGTACATATATGTACGTTAATATATTGAAAAGTATTGTTTTACATAATAATGAAAAATAAGTTCTGTGATTTCAGCATAAATTCAATCAATACATGCTCTTATCTTGCAAATCTTTCTAAAGAACCAATTATTTTTCTAAGTATTCCTGCAAGCGGTCCAAATTTACCTGCAAATCTATACATTACAGCCATGTCCTCTTTTTTAAATCCTCCAATCACTGTAATGAATAATGCATAGAGTAAAGGTGCCGCTATAATTGACAGGAGGAACCCTCCTGTGGTTTTAGGAAGCAGCATTAAAATAACCCCCATTAAAAAGGAAGCCATTATGATCTTGGTAAAATCTGCCACCGGAATATTCACTCTCGAGAGTTTAAAGGTTCCATAAAGTGTTATTATCATTATAATAAATGCCGCTACTGTTGTGCCTGTTGCAGCACCTTCTATTCCAATACTAGGGATCAGCATCACGCTTAAAATTAGTTCTACGGTTGTTCCCACAATAAGTGCAAGCATTGGAATGAACGGCCTTCCAAGGCCCTGGCATATACTTGATGAGATATTATAAATTGTAAAGAACACCATTCCAGTTACAAATATTTGAAGAGCCCCTGCCCCTGGAGTATATGCATCACCAAAGAGCAACGCTATTATAGGGGCTGCAAAGATAATTGTGACCGTACACATGGGTACTACAAAGAACCCAACGTATCTATAAGATTGGGAGATATATGTCTGGAGTAATGGGCCATCTCTCAGGCTAAGAGCTTCAGAAGTGGCGGGAAGTGCTGATGTAGCTACCGCTGTTGATATTATAAGTGGAAGCCTTGCAATTGCGCTTGCATTGGTATAATATCCTGCATATTGACTTGCCATATATACTCCTATAAATATAGTACCAATATCATAAAGACACATTTCAGCCAGTCCAGTTATGACTACAGGTACTGAGAACTTAATGAGCATTACAGCTATTCCCAGTTCTTCTCGAGGCGTGAATGTTTTATCTCTATTTGGTCTAAGGCTGTGGTAGTCATGTTTTCGGTTTAACTTACTCCATATCTGTTTTCTAAAAAGATATATTGAAACTGCTGCAGAGGCCATGAAACCTATTGCAGTACCTACAACTGCTCCTGCAACGTACCAACCAATTACAACCAGAGTTATGGCAAATATAATTGTAAACACCTGTTCAAACGCACGGGTGATTAAAATATTTGTCATCTTGTAGTATCCCTGAAAAACACCTCTAAATACTCCCACAATAACACTGAAAGGTGCCATAAGTGCTACAATCTGGAGCGGGAGCAGTGCTTCAGGTTTATGCCACCAGTCTATTGCAATATATCCTGCAAGGATGAACATTAAAATAGCACCAATGGTTCCTGTAATGGCCACAATCTTAAGGGATGTGATTATAATCTGCTTCACCATATAGTCCTGTTCTACCGCAGAATACTGCGCTACATACTTTGCAATAGCTGGGGGAAGACCTCCATTAGCAGTTATTGTAAGGAGGTTCTGGAAAGGTAATGTAAGACCTAAAATACCATACCCTGCAGTGTCCAGCAGCCGGCTCATTATAAATCTATAGATGAATCCACCTATACGAAATACAAATGACCCTATAAGGATTACAATACTTCCACTTGCTATTTTTGATTTTTTTGAACTCATGATGTGACCGTTACAGCGTGATCATCGTAATATTTCTAGCTAAATTAATTGGTGCCTGATTATACTTAAGAAATCATTAAAAGGTCAGACAAATCCTGATTTTGATTTTTTGTTAAATAGTTCATTACTTTTTTTATTTGGGTAATATTGCCATAATTAATACTCTAAATGGCTATTTTGTTACAAAAAACCTTCTTCAGCCATAACAAATATTAACGTTTTAGATATTTAAACATGTAATTTTCAGATTGTCAATGTTGTTTAACAAATTTCAATTTTAAAATAGAATGAGTTATATGGTAGATCTAGGTACACCTATGTGCATTGTGGATAAGATGGGAGATTTTTATGTGAGATATTGAAATTTAAGAAACAATACTGTAAAAACTATTTTTAAGTAAAATTAAATTGTATATGTCCCACTATTGAGTTTAGAATTGATATTTAGCATAATAGCTTAGAAGAACCATAAGTTAGGTATACTTGGGATTTATTTGGTTGTGGTGTTTAGGTTTGGGGGGTTAATTTTTTATGGTTGGTTTAGAAAAGAAATATTATGGAATGGAAAAAANNTATTGCTATTTTTACAGCCGTTGGGGGTTTTATAGGTTTTATATTACATTTAGAACCAATTTTTTTATATATAATTATAATAGGGGCAATGGTTTTTGTAATTAGACATTTTCATGATGGAAAAAGAGTAAATGTTTCAATGGAATACGTTAAGGTCATGGGATTACTTTTAATCTTACAATTTTTTATCTTAATTTTATTCGTATTCTTTATTAATCCTCAAGATTTGGGTTTTGCGATGGCTTTATCACTAGTTATTCTTGTAGATCTTATTAAACAGGTTTATCATAGTGATTTAGGTCCATTCAATATTTTAGGAAGTACTTATGATACTTTTACACTTTCACTAGTTGGTATATTGATATTTATATTTTTAGTATTCTTGTACATTGGAATAGCAGCAACATTTAATTTATAATTGGTATTTTAATTTCTTAATTTACTTCATTAACCCATATATTGCTAAGTCCAATAGATTTCAATAATAGATTAAAAATTTAGATGAAAAAGTTTAAGCTCTCAATTACGGCAGGTATTTTTTTAAATTTCACCTTTCATCAATTCTATTACGATTTTTGTTATGTTTTCAAGTTCTGAAACTGAAGTGCATTCTTCACATGAATGGCAGCCGTTCATAGCTG
The DNA here is from genome assembly GCA_002509665.1 of Methanobacterium sp. UBA8. GTDB lineage: Archaea > Methanobacteriota > Methanobacteria > Methanobacteriales > Methanobacteriaceae > Methanobacterium_D. Next base: position 5,355 of record DADN01000121.1, on the reverse strand, counting down.
CTGCTAATACAAGTCCATTTATACCATGCTGTTCTATGTTGTTGTTATCGCTACCGCCCAGTGTAGAGCATAGTTTACATGGAATGTCTAATTTTTCACATACATTTTGAAACCTTTTTACAACGGAATGGTTTAATGGTGTTTCATATGCTTCTATACGGAGTTCATGTGTAACTTCCATTTTGGCCCCATGCTCTTCAGTTATTCTGGAAAATATGTCTATGACTTCATTTAATAATTTAAAAGTCTCGTTATGGGAGTAACTTCTTAGTTCTCCTTTAACAGCGCATAAATCTGGGACAATGTTTGGAGCACGCCCTCCTTGGATAAGTCCTATGTTGCATGTAGAGTTTTCATTAATCTTGCCTGTTTTTATTTGTGCAAGTGCTTTTGCAGCAACGATTATCGCATTAACGCTTTCTTTGCATTTAAAATTGGAATGAGCAGACTTTCCTTTTATGATTATATCAAAAGTAAGGAGTGAAGGCGCTTTATAAGCAGCTGATCCAACGTTCCCTGATAAATCAAGAGTGTATGATTCTTTTGATTTTATTATGGAGTAGTCAAAAAATTTTGATCCAAGACCATATATCTCTTCTGCGACACAAAATAATATTTCAATGGGCCGATGATGTATATTCTCTTCTTTCATCGTTTTAATAGCTTCTATAATTGCAGTTACTCCAGATAATGCGTCACATCCCAGAATGGTTTCTCCATTGGATGTGATTGACCCATCATCATGAAATATGGCTTTTTTTCCACGGGCAGGTTCTACTGTATCCATATGTGCACAAAAAAGCAAGGGTTCTAAAGATTCATCTCCTGGTAAAAATCCATATAAATTTCCACTATTTCCCCCAATTTTTTCTCCTACCAGATCTTCATGAAGAATAAATCCTAATTCGCTAAGTTTAGAACTTAAATAATCGCAAACAAGTCTTTCTGAAAGGGAAGGGCTGTAAATTGAAACTAAATCTGAAAATGTTTCTAGTAATCGTTCTTTATTCAAAATTTTCACCTATTACCTAAAATGTTTAAGTTTTTAAGTAGACTATCACTACCTTGAATTTAAATTTTTTTATTTGTATTTACAAATTAAAATTTAATAATTATTTTAATAGTTTAAACAATCACATATCTAATTTGGGCTTGTAGAAATCATAATAGAGCACTATCACACATTAAATATCATCCAGAATACATATGATATGTCATTTAATCGAAAACAAGCTAGTAATAAATTATATGAACTAGAGCTTTCCATATTCATAGATTAATTCTTCTATTTTCCCTCCAGAATTTAAATGTCTTATCAGTCTTTGAGCAGGATTTTCTAAAGATTTAGCTCGTTTATACAATGGTTTTAGAAGTTCTTCCTCTTTGTTTCCTCGTTCTTTTAGACTTTCGGATGCTAAATCAAGAATTTTAATTAAAAGCATTTTAAGTTCTTTTTCCTCTACAAATTCTGGAAGATAAGATTTCACAAACATTTTTCGCAGCTCAGTTAGAGAATAAAGCCTGTTAAACAGGACAGTATCATTATCTAAAATTTGATTTATATTATCTATCTGATTTATAAGTCCCAAGTGAAAGGCATGAACAGTCATTGTTTCATTAACTGGCTGACAACAAACTGATCTAAATTCTATTGTGCCCCTAAAAGTTAAATCTTCAAATTTAAAAGATCGAAGATAATTGAAGTCTTTTTTCTTTGGTTTAAAGGTTATTTCATTATATTTTCCACCTTCAAAGTATTCTCCATTTATTTCATCTCTTTTGAAAAACTCAGTTATGGGAGTGGGAAGGAAGTTAATGTACTTTCCTTCTTGTTCAGTACAGTATATGCTTGTACTGAGTATATATTCAAGAAGTTCTTCAATACTTTGAGGTAAAGGATCATACATTCCAATGTTTTTCTTGTTATATCCCTGCATACTGTTTTCCCACAGCATATCTCGACTGCAAGCTAATTCCACATTTTCTCCGTTTAACACAGAGTTAGAAAAGAGAATAGCTTTTATTGGTTCGAGTTTAGAAAATGCACTGATTGTAGGTATTAAATCATCAAAATCAACATCTATCTGAGTCTGTGCTGCACTGGTAAACATGCCAAATTCTGGCATATCATGAAAACTTATTTCCTTTTCATACCTGTGATATGTACATAAATGATGATACAACATTCTATATCTTCCATTAGGTACAGGAAGATGTTTGTTATATTTTTTATAAGGATTAACACCAAAGCCTGTTAAAGTGTGGTTTTCTTTATTCAATACATCTTGAATAAATTTGTAATATTCTTCAAACCTTTCTTTAACAGAGTACAGGTTTTTTTCTTTTCCAAATGAAATTTCAAGGTTGTTATATGAACAATCATAAGTGTAAATATCATTTGTCACTGGATCTTCAATGGCGCAGATTATACCATTTTCATCTCTGGTTTTTATTTTGAAGTTAAAGTGGTTTTTAAATTTTACAGTCAATTCATGAATTAGTTTACAATTTACTGCCTTTTTGTTTAAGTTGATGATTGGTAGTTCAATTTCTACTCCAGCAAAAACATCCCTTTTTAGCTTCGTAGGTTCAATATACCGCTGGTATATTAACTTTTTAATTTCCTCTCTTTTCATATTTTCCTCACCAAATAACTTTACAACCAATTAAAATCCATCCTCAAACTAAGTTAACAATTGTTATAAATCGACTTAACAATTGTTAAGTTTTTTTATATTATTAACCTTTGCGGTTTAAATAATTGAAAATTAGTTTTTATTACGATTTTTTATTTTTCAGGTTATTTGGATTATTTTGGAAGGTTTTTATACGAAATTTTTAATAAGACATATCTGAAGAGTCAAATAGCTGTGGGAAAATTCAAATTTCTATTAAATTAGAATGTATTAACGAGTTCAAGATGGTAAATATCTATATTCCTTATTTGTATTTTGCAAATCAGCTAATACTGAAATAGGCATCCAAAGATAAATTAAAAGTTTAAATCATATCAAAGAAAGGATTTAATATTTCATTGTGTAGAATGATTTAATTTTAGAAAAAATTTATATGCTTTATTTTATACACTAATGATTGATTTTATACAAAAATGTGCTAAACAAAAGCAATCTTGTTTATCCATTTTTATGGCTAATAACTGGTATATTATCCAAATAGAGTTATCAGTAAAAAAGGAAAAGTAAAGTCTGGCGGATCTTTATGTGGGAGAAAATAAAGCATAAATTCGAGAAATTTCCAGCACGTATGAGTGTAGCAAGAAAAATAGTTGAGCACGGCTTGCGGGTTGGAGAAAATGGTAGAATATACTGTGGTAATATTGAAATAAGTGATGTAGCACTTGCAAGGGCGGTAAATGTGGATCGGAGAAGTATTAAAACCACAGTGGATGTTATACTTTCAGATGAACAGCTTGCGAAGATATTTAAGAACATTACTCCTGCAGGTACGTTAGTTAAGGGCGTAGCGAAAGAATTAGGATTTGGAGTTGTGGAAATAGAGGCTGATGCTCAAAATGCAGGGATAATTGCCCGGGCTACAGAATTAATATCAAGCAAAAATATAAGCATAAGGCAGGTGCATGCAGGGGACCCAGAGATTGAAGAAAATCCTTTACTTACCATTATAACAGAAAAACCAATTGAAGGAAATTTAATCAACGATTTTTTAAAAATTGAAGGCGTAAAAAGGGTCTCTATTTATTAATAATAAGGTTTATATAGGGTAAGTCCAAATTACAATATATCAACATAGGTATTTCAGTCCAATGATCCATATTATGAATGGATTTGACTATACCTCGTGTAATGTGGACTTCTAAATTTAAGATTTAGATCTTAAAAGTCATAATATAGCGGTTAAAATATATATAAAAAAGGTTATATTGTTTGAAAATAAATGTTTAAAAAGACAAAAATAAAAGGTGTAATTATGAGTGAAGTAATGTTACTTTTATTAGTTATTATAGTTGGGTTTGTAGGCGTATCCCTCATGACTCATGTATTAAACAGAAGTGCTGAATAAATTTAGTTTGTTTAAATCTATTTTTTTTAATTTTTTTATATTACATTTTTAAATTGAGTATAAATTTTGTTCCATTATCTTTTTCAAGTTCTATTTCTCCTCTAAGTTGACCTACAAGTGTGTTTACAAGTTGTAAACCTAATGATTTTGTATCTCTAAAATCGATATTTTCAGAGAACCCTATACCATTATCACCGACTACCAGTTTCAGTATGTCCTCGTTTTGTGTAAGTGAAACATTTATTTCTCCTTTAATTTCTTCAGGAGAGGTAAATTTTACGTTTGCTGTGCTGCTGGTTTCAACTGCAGGATTTGCAAATGCGGCATTTTTAAAATTTTGGTTATACTGTGGAAATGCATGTTTTAAGCTGTTAGAAATCAGTTCATTGAGAATTAACCCTAATGGGATGGCAGTATCTACATTTAACAGAACCTTATCTAAATTAATTTTTGTTTTAATTATGTTTTCATCTACCCCATAAGAACTAAAAAGTCCAGTTATTAAATTATGTATATATTCTTCAAAGTTAATTCTGGCCAAATTATCGCTTTTGTAAAGACCTTCATGAATCATAGCCATAGATTTCACTCTATCCTGGCTTTCATTGAAAATTGCCAGATAGTTTTCGTCTTTAATATATCTGGATTGGAGGCTCAGTAAACTGGAAATTATCTGCATATTATTTTTTACCCTGTGGTGGATCTCTTTTAGTAGCACTTCTTTTTCTTCAAGTGAGGTTTTAATTTGCTCTTCAACATTTTTTCGATAGCTTATGTTCCTGCTGCCACACACGAACCCTTTAAAGTTATTTTCTTCATCAAATATTGGCGTACCTGCAGTTTGAACCCATTCATAATCTCCAAAGGGTGTTTTATGCCGGTATTCAATTTCACCGGAGGAATGAGTATCAATTGCTTTTTGAGCGGATAATCTTAGTCTTTCTAGATCATAAGGGTGTACTAATTCTAAAATATTATTTTTCAGCATATTTTCTGGTGTATAACCTAGAACTTTATATGCAGATGGACTAACGTATTGATATTTTCCATTGACATCAATCCTTGTTATTAAATCCATCATGTTGTCTGTTATTAAACTCAAGTGTTTTTCCCGCTTTTTTAATATTTCCTGATTTCTTTGCAGTAATTCTCGTGCCTGGTTACTCTCTTTCAAATCCCACATTTGGCGAATAAACAGCATTGTCAGAATAATTGCTGCCCCCCAAACAAGCATATTTAAATTATCATCCGTTAACTGAGTATAAATCCAATACAACAGGATATATATGAACGAAATCCACAGCACAGGTAAAT
>DADN01000164.1:8733-9835 GCA_002509665.1 Methanobacterium sp. UBA8 | reverse complement strand
CCTGTACTTAAAGGCTATTATTCACACAAATCGAATCCTTCAAATTAAAACTCTTTATTTAAGCACTAATATTATTTTTCAGCTCTAATTAAAAGGTCTCGTATTGATATACCTATTACTCCCCCAATAAGGCCAAAAAGGGTAAGAATCAGTACGGCACCACTCATTTCAAAAATGACTATTTCTATATTAAAGAGGATATCATCAATAAATAGAAAATTACTTCTAAAACCTAGAATTATCAATGCAGCTATTAAACCAACTACAATCCCATTTATGGCCCCGTCTTCACTTTTTCCTCCAGCAATTAGCGATGCAACTATTCCCCCAATTAGAAGCAGTAGCAACGCATAATTTGAATTCCCAAATAAGAACGTAGGAATTATTACAATTAAAATGCCTACAATAATTGCCACCGCCCTCAATATCCATTTATTAAATGTAAATTTCGGTGCATTTTTATTAGCATCAGAAGAGCTTGTTTTTTCATTTTTGGTATCTTTTATCATTTTACCACAAGATTTACAGTACTTTTCACCTGTAGAATTCTCAATTCCACAGTCAGGACAAATATTAAATTCATTTATAGGGTCTAATTCTTCGTCAAAATGTGCATTAAAATTTTGGACATAACTGAGAGCACTCAAAAATCCTTGATTTTCGGTGTTTGAAAATCTGCGATTTTCAACCGCAACAACCTCCGGTTGTTGCATGCCCCNNAACACTGACGTGTTTGAGGGAACCTCCACACTCACATGCCTCAAATTCATCGGGCTTTTCTCCTTCTTTAAGCTTGTAATAGCCACCACATTTCTCACAGATAAGATAAGACATCTAAACACATCAACTGAGATAATCTACTATTATTATTTGTTTTGCATGATTAATAAATTTTAATAATGCAGAATAAATAATGACCTTAATCCGAATTAAATATCTTTTTATTTTTCAAAATGACAATCGTAACGCCAGGGAATATTATAGCAGCTGCAAAAGCAAGTAAAAATGAATTAATATGGGCTGAATAAGCCCCTACAGCTGCATAAACCACAGATATGCCCAAATTAGATATTGTAACCATGGAAATAAAACGGCTGAATTT
>DADN01000164.1:8191-8721 GCA_002509665.1 Methanobacterium sp. UBA8 | reverse complement strand
TTTTTTTGAAGAGATTCAAATCTAGAAATTTCTTTTGTATCTACGAATCGAAGAGCTGCGGGACGTCCAAATCTAGTTCCAATCCAATATCCTATTAAACAGCTGATTGTCATGCTTACTAAAGAAATAAGAGTTCCACCTATAAATCCAAGAAAATAGCCACCAGCTGTACTTACAATACTAGAAGGAATAGGGGCTACAATGTCAATAGATAATAAAAAGCCAATAAATATACTTGCAATGAGCTTAGAAGGCCCAGATTGAAAAAAGCTATTAGTCCAATTATCTAAAGAATCTCCAAATAAAACAAAAGGGATCAAAAGAAGAAATACAATTATAACAGTTAATAATATCCATTTAATTCCAATATGAGTTTCTAAATTTATCTTATTTTGCAAGATTTAGCTTCCACAATTATAATATAATATTTTTTATATAAAAAGTATTATTAGTATATGTAATCTAAAATAAATAGTTTTAGTGATAGCTTAGATGAATACTGTACAAAATCATTCGAATTAATGTAAATC
>DADN01000164.1:3808-8124 GCA_002509665.1 Methanobacterium sp. UBA8 | reverse complement strand
ATCAGAGCTCATAGGGTTCATCACTGGCTTAGAATTAGATTTCTAATTATAGAATAAATAGTTTGCGGACAATCGAAAACGAAGAGTCTGTTACCTAAGCATAAAGTTTATGTCAGTGTAAATAAAAAAGAAAAAAGGTTTAACCGTACATTACGCCGGCTTCTCTTCTAACTTCTTCTTCTTTCTCAAGACCTACAATCTTATCAATTGCATCCATGAAGTCGTTCATTGTAACGCTGGATCTCTCTTCCCTTATTGCAAACATACCAGCTTCAGTACAGATAGCTTTAAGGTCAGCACCAGAGGCACCTTCAGTTAATGATGCAACAAGTCTTATATCCACTTCTTCCTCTAAGGACATATTTCTAGTGTGGATTTTTAAGATCTCCATTCTACCGTCTTCATTTGGAATTGGAACTTCTATGAACCTGTCAAATCTTCCAGGACGTAAAAGTGCAGGGTCTAATATATCAGGTCGGTTGGTCGCTGCAACGATTCCAACATCTCCCCTAGCTTCAAACCCGTCCATTTCTGCAAGTAGCTGCATGAGTGTCCTCTGAACTTCTCTGTCACCACTTGTTGAACTTTTAAGCCTCTTAGCTGCAATTGCATCTATTTCATCAATGAATATAATACTTGGTGCTTTCTCTTTTGCAAGTTCAAATACACCTCTGACTAATCTTGCACCTTCACCAATGTATTTTTTGACAAATTCTGATGCAACAATTTTTATGAATGTTGCATTGGTCTCATTTGCGACTGCTTTTGCAAGAAGGGTCTTACCTGTTCCTGGAGGCCCGTATAAAAGTACTCCTTTTGGAGGTTCAATTCCAATATTTGCAAATAATTCCGGTTTTTTAAGAGGTAATTCTACTGTTTCCTTAATTTCAACGACTTGTTCCTCAAGTCCACCAATTTGCCCGTAACTTACATCTGGCTTTTCTTCTACTTCCATACCACTGATTAAAGGATCTTTCTCAGATGGCAGTACATTTACTATACTAAATGTTTGCTGATTTAAAGCAACCCTTGAGCCTGGCTCTAATGATTTCTTATCTAATAAACGTGAATAATTTATAACGAAATGAGGTCCTGTGCTGCTTTTTACTACAAGTTTTCCGTCCTCTAAAACTTCAGTTATGGTAGCCACTACAAGAGGAGGGGACCTAAACCTTTCAATTTCGCCTCTTAGAGATTTTACTTCTCTGTCGAGCCTCATCTTCTCATTTTCAACTAAAACTTTGTCTTTCTCAAGCTTTCTTACTTTCCACATTAAATTCCTTTTAGTTTTAGTATTCTCCTCCTTTAGGAGTTTAATTTCCTTCTTAAGATCTTCAGTTTTTTTCATTATATTCTGGGACATGTCTTCCATGATCCTTATTCACTCCTGAATTTTTATTAAATTGAAAATATTTATTAATGATTTCAGTCATATTTTTGTTTTAATAATATTTAAATATTGAGGGTACACAATATAATAGAAAAGTATAATTAACCGTTTTTTTTAAAAAGCCCATTCAAACTAAAGTTTTTGGAAGCTACTGAAAATTAGGAAATTATTGTTCCAAGTTGCAAAATCATATATTCTTTATAAAACATAATTTGAGAGGTATCAAAACAGACATAAATATTATAAAGAAGAATAAAAAAAGTATAAATACTTAAACAAGAACAATTGTTAGTTTTATTGCATTATCAATATTATATATTACACTTACATGAAAATACAAAGTGATCAGCATGAGATGCGAGATATGTGGAAAGAAAATAGTTGGAGAACCAGTGAAAACAAAAATTGAAAGCTCAATTATGGTTACATGTAATGAATGTTCTAAATTCGGGAAAGTACAAAGAGAACCACCAAAAGCAAGGAAACCAATGCCAGTAAGGAGAAGTCCTAAATTCAGAGAACCTTCAGAAGAAGTTATTGAAGATTTTAAAGACATTATAAGGGAAGGTAGGGAAAGAAAAGGTTGGACACGTGAAGTACTGGCTGAAAAAGTATATGAAAAAGCATCTGTGGTTAACCGGGTTGAATCTGGAAAGATGGTTCCAGATATTAAACTTGCAAAAAAATTAGAAAAAATACTTAACGTAACGCTCATTGAAAAAACCGACGATGGAAAACAGGAAGATTTAGGTCCAAGAGCTAGAAGAGGGGCTACAATCGGAGATATAGCTCGGATTAAAAGGAACTAAGTTTTCTTTTTTGAAAAAAATAAATTGTATTTTTTCTCTTTTTATTTTTTAATAGATATCAAACAAGTCACCTAAAACAACCTTTTTATCAGTCTTAACCAATTTAGGGATCTTTCCAATTGTCCCTGCAGATTCACCGACCACAATCATAACTCCCCTAAAATAAGGTTTAAAATCTTCAGCCCTTGCCAAACAGTTCTGCACGGCATCTTGTTCTAGATCATCCTTAGCTTCATTTGCAATGCTTGTAGCAAGCGCATCGGCAATGCCCGCATGGTCTGCAAATACAGTTACCGAATCGGCTTTACCTAAACTTATGGAATGCCCAACAGTTCCAGAGGAAGTGCATATTCCCATTGGAGTTTTCTCATATATTATTTTAAAACCAATCTGTCCAGAAAGCGAGGAAGTTCCAGCATAAAGCCCCATTACAACATCTTTATTAGTTTTAAGGGCTATATCCCCACCGTTTTCAACAATTGCATATTTTGCACCGCTTTTTATTAGAAAATTCATTGAGAGTTCAGATATGGTTCCAGCGACAGCAGCCATCGGGCCTACTTCTGCAATTTTACCTGCTTTTGCCATTACGTTAGCTATAAACGGGGCATCTTCTACTTCTACCGGCTCAAAAGATATTAAAAATTCCTTATTCTTTCTAATATAATTTACAAGTTCCATACGTTGTCTTAAAATAAAATTAGAAAGTTTATGATTTATTAAATCTGTCTTAAGTAAAATGTTAGTTTCATCAAGCACAATTCTTTCTGTGATCATCAAGGTTAGTTTGTCTTACATAAAATATTTAGATTACTAATTCTAAATTAATGCATAGATAAAAACACAGAAAGAATCATAATTAAATTTAGTTTATCCCTCCTAAAGTAGTGGNNATAAGTGGTGATTTTATGAGACACACAAAAGATATTCGTTCAGGAGAAAGAATTTTATTTGAGACCAAACCTCGCTTTTTTATGTATTTAAAATCAGCTGTAATTAAATTCATTGCATTAATTGTAATTATATACCTTTTCGAGCCAGTAGTATCTCTCGTTGCAAGTATACAAAATTATGTCATAAGATATATCCATGTTCCACTTGTAGAAGCTACCACCCTAATCCTGTTCTTTTTAATGCTTATTTTGATCCTCTGGATCATATGGGACATACTTTCATGGGAATACACAACATATACCCTTACAAACTACAGAGTTATCCTGGAAAAAGGGATAATCCGTAAAAACAAATCATATATGCATTATGACAAAATTCAAGACGTTAACGTTTCACAGGGATTAATAGAGCGCATGACCTCTAGTGGAGACATATCTGTATACGGAGGTCATGAAAATACTCGAATAATACTCAATGATATCCCTGATCCTACAAAAGTAGAAGATAGAATAAACCAGATGATTGAAGGAGATTATATAGCTGAAAAATCAACTGGCCCTAAAAAGATTAAAGATTCCGTAATGGACAGATATGACAAAAAATTTAAGAGATATTGATCAACCCTTAAATAGTTGTAGTTACAAACTCAAAATGTACTATTCTAATGTTAATTTAACAAATATTACAGGTATTTCCTGTTTTTTCGATACCCCGAAAACATATTTTCGTGGTTTTACATTGAATGAGATGATTGATAGCGTTGTTAAATGGATAAGATAACATGAAAAATTATGATGTGGCTATAGTTGGAGCTGGACCTGTAGGCTCAACATTTGCAAGATATATGGCAGAAAAAGGGCTTAAAGTGGCAATATTTGAGAAAAAAAAGGAAGTGGNNAATATTTGAGAAAAAAAAGGAGATAGGAATACCTCTACAATGTGCTGGACTTCTAGGTAAAAAAATAAAAGATGTGAATGTTCTACCTGATGAAGTTATACTTAACAAAATATATGGGGCATGTTTATATTCTCCATCCAGTACTATGATCTCAATGCGTAGAAAAGAAGAACCCTTAGCCTACGTTTTAGATAGAGTTGCATATGATAAATATTTAGCACAATTAGCGGTAGATAAAGGAGCAGAACTTTTTTTAAACCATCGAGCAGAAAAAATTGACATAGAAAATGGAGAGATATACTTTAAAGATAAAAAAATATCTGCC
>DADN01000164.1:0-3782 GCA_002509665.1 Methanobacterium sp. UBA8 | reverse complement strand
CCACGGGAGAAAACACATTTAAAGAGGACTATTTTCAGGTATATGTGAATTCAAAAATATCTCCAGGGTTTTTATGGGTTATTCCACTATCAGAATCCACCGCAAGGGTAGGTTTATTTGCTGATTTTGATTATAAAGAATTAAATGAAATTTTAAACGAATTTCTAGAAAATAATGAAGAATTAAGAGACGTGAAAATTTTAAAAAAATATCACGGCAAAATTCCCATATATGACCCTAAAAAAGACATAGTGAAAAATCGGGCCATACTTATAGGGGATGCAGCTTCTCAGGTTAAACCAACTACAAGCGGTGGGCTTATAATAGGTTTTAATTGTGCAAAAATCGCTGCTGAAGTTGTATATGAAGCAATTAGCTCCCAAAATATTGATATTTTAAAGAATTACCAAAAAAGATATAGAAAAATGTACAATAATGAACTTAAAATGCAGCTAAAAGTACAGAATACCTATAAATCACTGGACGATGATAATCTCGACTCTGTAATTTTAAAACTTAAAGAAAAAGAAGTAGGAAAAATAGTTTCTGAATATGGAGATCTGGATTCCCAAGCACCGCTCATGATAAAACTAATAAAAAGCGGGATAATCTTTTCAGTCCTTCCTAAACTGCTGTCACGTAAAATATTTGGCCTGTAAAATCAACATATCTCTTTACTTATTTTGAAAATATTTAGTTAAAATGGAAAAATTACTTTGTTTAATTTGAACTGTAATTAAGTAATTTATTAAAGGTGAAACCCCCAAATATCAGTTAATCTATGAAATATAAAAAAATAAATACCACTCAACTCATNNTTAAAAGGTGTCTAATCTATGGAAATAATCTTCATTTTATCCGGTGAAAACGAAACTTTACCAAAAGCAGAAGTAACAGCAAGTTTGGAGACTGAAAATGTCTCCTTTAATATAAAATATCATCAAAATGGAATTTTGATCATTGAAATTGCAGATGAAGACTCTNNCAGTTATCGATATAATTGGTAAAAAGCTTGCTTATACCCACGAGATATGTAACTTACTGTTTGAAACCAGTATTCCTAATTTAAACGATGATATCCAAAAATACCCCTGGAAAGATATTATTAGTCAGGATTATGCAGTAAGGGTTAAAAGAGTAGGCATTGAACCTGATTTTAACTCCCAAGCCATGGAAATCNNAGCTTGGAGGTATCATTAAAAAAGAGTTAGGAGATAATGCCAAAGTAAATCTCGAGAATCCAGATACTTTTTTAAGAATTATTGTGCTTGATGACTCGACCTTGGTCAGTAAACAACTGGTTAAAAGAAGTAAAAAACATTATAATGATTTAAAACCTCATAAAAGGCCCTTTTTCTATCCCGGATCCATGAGCCCAAAACTTGCAAGGGGAATGGTTAATTTAGCACGGGCTAAAAAAGGGAGCACCATTCTAGACCCNNTTCTGTGGAACAGGCGGTATCTTAATAGAAGCGGGAATAGTAGGAGCTAAAGTAATTGGAACTGATATAGACAAGAAAATGGTTGATGGAACTAAAAAAAATCTTGAATACTGCAACATTAAGGATTATAAGATTTTTCAGGGAGATGCAAGGTATATTACACTTGAGGAAAAAGTCGATGCTATTGTAACTGATCCTCCCTATGGTATCTCAGCTTCAACAGCAGGCATAGACAGTAAAAAGATTTATGAAGAATCCCTTGTATCTATGCAGGAACTGCTAAAAGAAGATGGATATATCTGTATGGCAACTCCTCATTATCTGGATATTCATGAACTTGTGAGTCATACTAAATTTAAAATAATAGAACAATATAAAATAAGAATGCATAAAAGTTTAACCAGAGTAATCTCTGTAATTACTAAAGAATAAAATTATTAAACTTAACTAAAAAGAGGAATTCCTTTGAACGCTAGAATATTGGATACAACACTTAGAGACGGCGAACAGACCCCTGGAGTTTCTTTAACTCCTGATGAGAAGCTGCGAATGGCCCTAAAACTTGACGAACTTGGTGTAGATATTATTGAGGCAGGATCTGCCATTACATCAATTGGTGAAAGAGAAGGAATTAAAAAAATTACCAGCGAAGGGCTTTCTACTGAAATATGTAGTTTTGCAAGGGCTGTTAAAGTCGATGTAGACGCTGCACTAGAATGCGACGTGGATAGTGTTCATCTGGTTATTCCAACATCTGATCTTCATATAAAATATAAATTAAAGAAAACACGGGAAGCAGTTAAAGACCTTGCAATTGAAAGTACACAATATGCTGTTGATCATGGACTGCTTGTAGAGCTTTCAGCAGAAGACTCAACAAGAAGTGACCTTGATTATCTCACACAGGTATTCAAAGAAGGAATAGATGCTGGTGCAAAAAGGATATGTGCATGTGATACCGTTGGAATGCTCACTCCTGAAAAAGCCTACGAATTTTACGGGCATTTATCAAAACTTGATGCACCTTTAAGCGTTCACTGCCATAACGATTTTGGACTTGCAGTTGCAAATTCACTTTCAGGTTTAAGGGCAGGTGCAAGTCAGGCCCATGTTACAGTAAACGGAATAGGTGAAAGGGCAGGAAATGCATCTTTAGAAGAATTAGTGGTTTCATTATATTCACTTTACGGCGTAAAGACAAATATAAATATAGGAATGTTATACGAAATCTCTAAAATGACCTCAAGGTTAACAAATGTACCATTACAACCAAATAAAGCTATTGTGGGAGAAAATGCATTTGCCCACGAATCAGGCATACATGCAGATGGCGTCATTAAAAAAGCTGAAACTTATGAACCTATAACTCCAGAACTTGTAGGGCACAAGCGTAGATTTGTAATGGGTAAACATATTGGATCAGGTTTACTTAAAAAACGGCTTGAAGAGATGGGATTACGCGTAGACGATGAAAAACTCAACCAGATATTTACAAGGGTAAAAGCTCTTGGAGATAAAGGCAAATGCGTTACAGATGTGGATTTACAGGCGATTGCAGAAGATGTACTTGGAATAGTGGCCGAAAAAGTGGTTGAGCTGGAAGAGCTTACCATAGTTTCGGGAAATAAGATTACCCCAACAGCATCTGTAAGACTTAATATTAACAACAATGAAGTTCTTGAAGCAGGAATAGGTATAGGTCCAGTAGACGCAGCCATAGTTGCTGTTAAAAAGAGCATAGCTGATTTTGCAGATATAGAACTTGAACAGTACCACGTAGATGCTATAACTGGAGGTACCGATGCACTGATTGATGTTATTGTTAAGCTTAAACATGACGGCAATATTGTCACTGCAAGAAGTACACAACCCGATATCATAAATGCAAGTGTAGAAGCTTATTTAAGTGGAATCAATAAGATATTAGGCGATGAAAAATATATCAAAAAGATAAAAGAAGGAGATTTATAAAAATTTTAGAAAATGCAGAGCCTGCGAAAATTTTATTTTCGTGGCCCTCAAACATGAAATGTTTGGGGCCAAGGAAATATAATTTCCTACGGCGNNAAAATACCTTTTTTTTAATTTAAATTCTCTTTATGACCATATAACCTAATTTAGAGCTTTCTTTACATTGCGATATTTCACATAACCATAGAACCATCTTATTGACCATATAATGTGAAATGCAGACCACCATATAATTCCAATAAAATAAACAATTATCCCTAAAAAAATGTTGATCAATGCTACCAGTAAAAAAATAATGGGATTTCTATAAAAAAAGGATGTAACACCTATAAATTGTTGTATAGCTGACGAGAAGAAAATACTGAGGTT
>DADN01000148.1:1110-2611 GCA_002509665.1 Methanobacterium sp. UBA8 | reverse complement strand
ACGTTCTTACAATAGAGGAAGTAAATTATATTGTAGTATCCGTCACCTTTATCCTTATCGGAATTTCCATCATGGTTTCCATTAACTTCGAACCCTCTTATTACAATGTTATTATTTCCGGAACTGCTCATCTGCTGGATCATAGGTTTCATTGGAACCCAGCCTGCTTTATTAGCCAGTTTGATCACAGCAGTCGAATCTCCTTCAAGAATAGTATTGCTGCCAATTAGAAGAGTATCGTCAATAACATATGTAAAAGGACCTTTGAGGTGAACAGTGGTATATTCAGAGTTATCTGCAACAAACTTAAGGGCCTGATTTATCTGTACATGATCATCTTTTCCATCGCAGTTAAAATCTCCACTACCGTCACCTGCAACATAAACCGTTGGGGCAGGGCTTCGGCATAAAGCGGTAGGAACGCTTGCAAGAATAAAGCAACCTACCAATAAAAGGATTCCTAATTCTCTTTTTAGCATCTATATCACCTGAGACTACTAAACTAAATTTATTAATTTGGTGGGAGAGAAGAATCAGGTAGGAAAGTACTCATTTGTCTATAGAAATAAAAACTGTCTACTAAATAACTAGACAAATTTCTTACGCTGTCCTCTAAATGGTGGATGAGATTTTTCAAATAGTATCCACTCTCCGACATTCACGGCTATAGAAATCCCTGGAGAACTTATTCATAGCGAAAGCTACTGAATCCTATCAGCTGATGAATAAGGAATTCAAAATAAATCTCCCTGTTTTCCAGGCCAATTCCTCAAACTCACCTAAGTCCCCCCATGAAACATGGTGAATAAATTGAGTATTATTCTTTAATTAAATTTCTACAGTCGATGCTGTAAACTATACCATAATGTTATAAAATTATTTGTGCAAAGTCGTAAAATTTTTAGAGAGTTTNNATAAATAGTAAGAGAAGACAATAAGCATTTTGGCAAAGTTCAAATTAGAAGGAATTTTACTAAAAGATATGAAAGAATTACTCTTTAGAATTTCTAAGGATAATACATGAGATCTTATTCAGAAAAGTGCTTCATGTTAATTATTAAAAAAATTATATCTGTCTTCTATGCCAGAATAGCGGGAGTCAGAAATCTAAAAAAAGTAGGCTCATATAGACTTTCTCAAAACTCAACCAATTTTTAAAATTATAGAATCGAATGTAGTTCTCTAGACAGCCTCTAAAGAAAGAGTTATTTGTTACTTTCCGCGCTCCCTATATGGTAAAAACTGTACAAAACTTAGGTACTTACTTTTTTCATTTTGTACCACTATCAGTAAAGAATACTATCAATTGATATAGTTGCATATGCACAGAACCTTTTTCACTTCCACCCCAGCTATGATTCCTAGTGAGGTATCCGGTCTTTTTGTCCCGTAAAGGCTCGAGTAATTATATTAATGTAAATTTATTACTACAACCTCAAGTCATCCAGGATTCGCGATAAGGAACAATCAAAGTTGTGCTGGCGCATCCCGCTGCAAGCAA
>DADN01000148.1:0-1060 GCA_002509665.1 Methanobacterium sp. UBA8 | reverse complement strand
CATCCCCGCAGCAAGCTAGCGGGATATTCAACTGAAATCAATGCTTTGATTTAGATGCATAAATTGTGTTCCCATACCTTCCGATGTTAATCCTGTTTCCGTTATCTTCAGGTTCTTTGGAATAGTCAGAGGAGGGATAACCAGTATCAATACAAGGAGAACTCACTTTGTATTTAACCCAGGTTTTCCCATTCCAACTTCCACCTCTTGATTGAAGGTGGTAATCATGGTTTTTCTGATCTACAAATAATGGATTTACATAGATATCAGTTTTCGAAGTGCAATTTTTATAGTTACCTATTGAGTTCTTATAAAGACAATTATATGAAATTATAAAGGAGTGTGTCTTAGGCAGATAATTCATAATTCCATATCCTGTCCCACTCGGAGACTTTGTGCGCAGCTTGGTGTTTACAATTATGTTGTTGCGGACAATTGTTGTGAATCCGTCACCTTCTGGTACATAGCCTGGGGTGTAACTATTGATATACATGTTGGCAATCGCAGAGTGATTTATTCCATCAAAGATATTGTTTTCAATAACAGTATTTTCGAATCCGCCTGCTAGAATCCCACCAACCCAGGTAATGCTGGGATTAGTGCCTGTGTTATAGAAAATATTGTGGTGGATATAGACATTTTTCGCCTTGTCTCTGGTAGTAGAAGAATTGTCATAGTTGAAAAGCCAGATTCCAGGTCCATAGGTATTATGGATAGTATTATTGTAGATATCAACATCGTCCATAATACCTGTAGACTTTTCGACCTGAATGCCTGGTCCGCCTGCACTCCAGTGGTAAAAAGAATCGATTAAATTATCATGGAATTTTACGTGGTTTGAATTCCAGATTCTAAGACCGCTATTAGTTCTACAGGTTATTATATTATTCCAGGCCTCTACATTCTGACACTGAATCGCAAACAGACCGTCGTGCCCCAGCTTATAGATAGTATTGTTGTAAAACTTGACGTTCTCACCGTATTTTATCCGTAGCCCATCTCCGAGCCCATCATGCATGTACATATTGTAAACGGTCACGTTCTTACAATAGAGGAAGTA
>DADN01000265.1:7374-14038 GCA_002509665.1 Methanobacterium sp. UBA8 | reverse complement strand
AATGCTTCAGACATGGCAATTCGTGAATAAAGTGCTTTCTCTTTCTTTAAAGAGTCACATAATGGCACTATTCCTTTTTTATCTTTTCTATTCCCCAATATGGTTGCAGCAATTGTTCTTTCTTGGGGACTGTCGCTATTTAACATTTCAATTAAATATTCTGCCTCAAATTCAACACATGCTTCAAGTTCTTCCGATGAAATCTGCCCTCTTTTCTTCCGATCTTGTTTCTTTTTGTCTTCGGCTATCATTGTAATTCTCATTATTTCATTTTTCTTCAAAAATCAGGGATTTTCACATATTTACGAAATTTAAATTTCATAACCGTAAAAATTCTAGAAGAATTTTACATGTTGCCTCAAAATCATAGATTCTGAGCCTTATCTATAAACTTTCTTTTCAATGGTTTTATCTTCTTAATATATTTAAATAAAGGAATAGGGATAATTTCTTGATTGGCTTGATTTTCTGTTTTTCGGGTTATTTTGCCGTACTCTGCTAGTTCTCGCCCGGCTTGTTCGTAAGCATCGTAAACATCATAGATTTTAGGAAACTTTTTTTCTTTTTCTGGATCTTTTCCATGTCCTGTAATAATACCTGCATTTCTTATCAGCGCGCCCACATGGGGAGCATCCATAAATTTAGAATATGTTTTAAAATAGGATTTCACGTTTTTGGGTGTTTCATCCTCAAGATTATCGCAGCAAACGATGGTTACAACTGGTTTTGAACAGATAGCATGGTTTATATGGTGAAACAAAAGCCCGCTTTTTGAAACCCTTAAATCAGTTACATCGCCAGTAGAATAAACTCTATCTAGAAAGATCTTCATTAAACCAGAAATACCAAAGATATATACTGGTGTAGCAAAAACAATTATATCTGCACCGGCCATCTTATCGAAAATTGGTTTAACATCGTCTTTTTCATCAAAAGCGCACTTTAGATAATGATTTTTCCTCTGGCAGACACTACAGGCTTTGCATATATTTATATTCTTTTTTGAAAGTGTAACTACTTCACATTCTGCCCCCTGTTCTGCAGCCCCTTTAAAAAGCTTATCTATTAAAAATCGGGTATGACCATTATCGCCACGGTAACTTGCATTAATTGCTAAAATTCTCATTAAGTCACTACCTATTAACTTATAAATTATTTTTCTTTTTTAATTTCTGTTTATATTACATAATAACTGAAAATAGAGCTTTTCATTGTTTAGGATTATCAAATAACGGGGACAGTTGACTGCAGAATCTGATGAGACATTTAAAATAGAAAGTTTAATTTATTAATTATTTTAACTGCTTCCATTCTTTCCGGAGTAATGCATAAATATGTTCGCTCCAGTACCTGTTGTTCCAGTATCCATATTCTCTAAGGGTTCCTTCTTTCCTAAAACCAAGCTTTTCAAGTATATTAACGGATCGTGATGCTTCTGGGACAACAAATGCTTCAATACGGTTTAAGAGNNTTTCAAGGCTTCTGTAGTGTATCCTTTTCCCCAGTATTCGTGGCCTAATTCGTATCCAATTTCTCCTCTAGAGCTTCTTTTAATCCACGTGTTAAAACCACAGGTCCCAATAAGGGTATTATCTTCTTTCCTGATTATCCCCCATCTAATACCTTCTTTGTTTTTAAACAGGTTATTTAAAAAGTTAATCATATAGGTAGCCTGTTCAATATTTACAAAAGAGTTCATATTCATATATTTTGTAACTTCATCATCTGACCAGAATTTGAATAATGTTTCTGCATCTTTACTAGTCATTTTACGTAAAATTAACCTTTCTGTAGATAGTTTCGGAAATCCGGGTCTTATTCTCAAGTTTTTCATCCCTCATGTTTTATAAAATTCATCAATTTAAAAATTAATATGTGTATATTTATTGAGTTTAACCTATAGAAATTTATTGATGGAACTTAAACTAGTTAAATCTTACTATTTTGGGTATATTCTAATATTTGGGATATACAATCTGATTTAACATATTTATTCCATTATTTTTCCAACAATATCTGCTATTACATGGCCGAGTTTAACATGTTCATCAACATCCAAATGAATTCCATCCAAATCACTCGCTACAACTACTTCTGAGGCGTCTAAGTAGTGAATATTATATTCTTCAGCTACCTGCTTATAGTATTGGCCTAATAAACGGGATTTAGATTTTCCACTTTCAAATTCCTCGGCAAAATTGGATAGTTCTGTAATTATAGGAGGGGCAACTAATAATAGTTCTGGTGCATTTTCATGAGGCCCTGCTTCACTTTTGAGAATTAGATCCACCAGAACGCGGATACTGCGGGCAATTTCTGTAGCAGAAAGAGAAAAACGTGTTTTAAGGTCATTGGTGCCTAAAAATAATATTACAATATCAACGGGCCTATGGGATGCAAGACATGGTATAATGTACTTCATTCCATTCTTATAGCCCCCATGTAGTGGGTCGTCCCATAATGTTGTTCTGCCGTTCAATCCTTCTTCAATTACAAAATAATCGTCTCCTAAATCGTTCCTTAAAACTCCTGGCCATCGTTTATCTCTTGCAATACGT
This sequence comes from Methanobacterium sp. UBA8, assembly GCA_002509665.1. Classification (GTDB taxonomy): domain Archaea; phylum Methanobacteriota; class Methanobacteria; order Methanobacteriales; family Methanobacteriaceae; genus Methanobacterium_D. The sequence goes on along the minus strand of DADN01000265.1, from coordinate 11,480 downwards.
TTACCAGTTGCGGGATGGTAGCCCCATGTAAGTGAATCCCCGTAACAAAGGATAGTTTTCATAAATATTCCTCTAATTTGATCTTATAGTTTTAAATATGTTTAATAATTCATTTTTTATAAATTTAAGTAATTAACACAATAATTATTCTAACAGCATTTTTTTTATATATTCTCCAGCACTTTGAATGGCATTCTGCCCTTCTTCAACAGCCGATGAAAAGATCTGAAAACTGTGAAACATGTCTTTCCAGAGTTCAAAAGTTACTTTTACATCTGAATCAATTGCCTTTTCATAAAATTTTATAATATCATCCAAAAGCAGTTCATGGTTGCCAACTTGAATCATAATATGAGGTAATCCATGTAAATCTGCATAAAGAGGCGAAGCTAAAGGTTGTGTTAAATTATTACCTTTTAAATAGACTTTTCTTGACATTTCAAGACGTTCTTGAGTAATCCAATCTTTTCCTCTATTTGTTACGATGGAATGGCCTTCAAATAACATATCAACTACTGGTGACATGCAAACTGCGGCAGCAGGAAGTTCAACTCCACTATCTCTTAAAGATAAAAGTGTGGATAATGCTAAAGTTCCACCTGCAGATATCCCTGCAAGAACAATTTGTGATGGTTCAAATCCCTTCTTTAAAAGCCATAAATATGACATTAAGCAGTCTTCAACAGCATCAGGGAATTTATGTTCTGGTGCAAGTCTGTAGTCTATACTAAAAACACAAAAACCTGATGCATGAGATAATTTCCCACATAAGTCAAGATGCTCCTTTGTAGAGCCTGTTGTAAAACTGCCTCCATGGAAAAACAGTATTATATGGTCATCTCGAGCATGTTCAGCACAGATTTTAAATCCAGGGATATCACTAACATTTTGAATTTTCACATTAAGCTCCTGTTTAGAACTGAATTTGAGATATAACTGCTCAAAATCTTTCCTTAGCTGAAATATGTTCCCTTGACTTAAAGAAATACTTTTATTGATGGTCTTTAGCACTTCTTCAGCTTGCTTGTTGTTCATAATAGCCCCGTTATATAATTACCCCTGTTAAATTTTATATTTAATATAATTAATTTGGGTTTAATTTAAAAAATACTTTTCAGTTACCCTATCTATTTCTGGAGTACGTGAATATTTAAAAAATTATATAAAATCGATATACCAAATCATTTAGTATCAAAAAGTGATATATCAAATTTTGATATTTCACAGGGAATAAAGGAGTTAATTACATGGAAGAAGAGGTACAAATCTTTAAAAGTTTGTCTGCATATGAAAGAAAACTTATTAAAGGTTTAATGAAAGGTTTCAGCAACATCCTGATTTTGTGGCTTATTAACAAAAAGAGAATGCATGGGTATGAAATAATGACAGAACTTAATAATTCTAACCCCTATGAAAATAAAATGCCAAGTACAAGTAAAATTTACCCTGTGTTGCACGATTTAGAAAAGAATGGGCTAATAGAAGGATCTTGGGAACATCAGGGAAAAAGAAAGGTAAAATATTATGTGATAACTGAGGAAGGTAAAAATTTTATTTTAAGATTCAAAAGACTCGCTGAGCATGCTAAAAATGATCATGCTAACCTCTGGACAGAATTTCAAGAATATATGGGTTCTATTAATATAATGGATGAATAATATGATTTGGATTTATAGAACACATGCTGTAGCTTAAGATATAAACATGTTCTCGACCTGTTTTACAGCGTGGCTTTTTACAAGGATTGAAATCCTACAGTCTTCTTTTAGAGTTTCATCACCTACAGGAATGATTATATTCCCATCTTCATGAATAGCACTTATAATAAAGTCTTTATTTGGGCTAAACTCGCTGATTTTCTTGTTAAATACTTTGCTGTTTGTAACTGTAATATCCAGTAGTTCAGCATCTCCCTTACCAAGAACAATCAAATCTAATATTTTAGGCCTTATAATAAGTTTCTCAAGATAACTGGCTGTAGTAAGTTCTGGGCTAACTACAAAATTAATGCCTGCCTGTTTAAAAGCTTCTTCATGGTTAGGATCGCTTACCCTGGCAATTACTTTAGTTATGTTGTAGTCTTTTACCAGTATACATGACAATAAATTAGTTTCATCATTTCCAGTTACAGCAGCAAAAACATCAGCATCTGCTACATTTGCTTCTTTAAGGGTCTTTATTCCGGTTCCGCTTCCGCAAATGACGAGGGCATCTAATTCATGCACTGCATTGTCACATAATTTGGTATCGCTTTCAATGATAGTGACATCATGCCCGTCAGAAATTAAAAAAGATGCAAGATTTATACCGACTCTTCCTGCACCAACAATTACAATATACATTTTAGTCTCCAGTGCTATTTAAATAGTTAAATTATGACATTAACTGTCACGTTAGCTTCTCTAACAACTCTTTCTGTGGTGCTTCCAAGTAAAAATCTTTCTATAGCATTTTTACCTGATTTTCCCATAATTATTTGATCTACATTCTCATCTTCTGCAACTTCTATGAATTGTCCCCATAAAAATGTTATCAAATAAGTCTAAAGATACTTTCCATGTGCTCTCATTACTTTTTTATTAAGGTAAGTGAGTAAGATCACATATCTACTGCAGTGTTTAAAGCATTAAGCCATATTTAAACCTTCTAATTTGTCAGTTCAGGCATCATGATCCTCAATGACATATAATCAACATATGTTTCTATTTGGATATATTTTAGTAAGTATCCCTGTTATTATTAAGTAATCATTACTAATTTTTGATTTAGTTATAATTTCATTTTTGTGCATATATATTGAGTTAGTTTCAATGTTATTGGATTATGGACTATTTTATATGCTAAAAATAGGCTTTGAAGTTTACATTCCCTAAATAATGACAATTGCTATTTTTAGTAGTATCTTTAATTTTTGGAAAATGAATTTGGGTGTAATTTACCACTAATTAGTGTATAAATTTTAATAACCAATTGATTATAATCATCTAACAAGAGAATGTGGCGAATATTTTAAATTTTAATAGTGATTTATATGAACAAAGTGTTGTATTGGGCAATTCTGGGTACGCGCGGGGGGTTAAACCGTGCTAAAATTATAAAAAAATTAAATGAAATGCCTTGCAATGCGCATCAACTTGCTGAAGTGTTAGATTTAAGTTATAGGACTATTAGGCACCATCTTAAGATTTTAGAGGATGCTAAAATAGTTAAACCTGCTGGAGAAAGATATGGTAAGATATATTTTCTCTCAGAAGAGATGGAAAAAAATTACGATGATTTTGAAGTAATATGGAAACAGGTTAAAGGAGTAAAAGATGATTAAATGTGATTAAAATGGTATTGGAAGTATTAGGATATCCTGGAATTAAAATTTTGGCCATAATTTCAGAAATTATGAATATTGGGTTATTATCAGGGCTTTTATATATTTATATTAAAAGTTACAGGAAAATAAAATTTGGATTTACAGTGGGACTCATATTATTTGCTCTAATGCTTTTATTTAAAAGTATTATGGGAATCGGGTTTATATTATTCAGTAATCAGATGCCAGTAAATCTTCCTTACATTTTAGGTAATATTATACAAATTATAGCACTGCTCATACTGTTAAAAATAACTTGGGATTACTAATTAATAAAAGGAACAATTTGGTCTTGATAAATTTTTAAAATAGTGATTTATGCTCTTTTTTTATAAAATTAACTAATTAAACTTTTTTAATACTTTATTGCATATTGTCAATTCTTGAAGTTGTGTATGTTTTTTATTTTTTAATTTGTATGTAATTTGGGTGTAATTTACCATTGATTTTATACAAATTTTACACGAATTTTGAAATAATTACTTATATGCTCTTTTTTTATAAATAGGACACGAATTACGGGATTAAATTATTTTAAACAAAAGGAGAAGTTAAAAATGAATTATTTTGGATTAATTTTGAAAAATCCATTTAGAAATAGAACAAGAGCTTCCCTTGCGATTATTGGTATTGCAATTGGTATTGCAACTATTGTAGCATTAGGTCTTGTTACCAGTGCTCTTCAATCATCCACGGAAACGACCCTTAAAGCAGGGGAAGCTGAAATTACTGTAATGGCAAA
>DADN01000265.1:2530-7312 GCA_002509665.1 Methanobacterium sp. UBA8 | reverse complement strand
CAAGTTCTTCAGGTTCAGGATTTGGTCGGGGCGGATTTTCTGTAACTGGTATTGACAGCAGCAAATTAAATCTTGTAGGTATAAGTGGAAGTAGTCTTAATGGAACTATCTTCAATAACAGTGCAAACGAGATTATAATAGGTAAAACAGCAGCTCAAAACCAAAACAAAACCATTGGAGATAATATCACACTTTACAATCAGACTTTCAAAATTGTTGGAATTTACGAAACTGGAAGCTTCATGACAGACGGTGGAGCATACCTGTCCTTAAGTAAACTTCAAAATCTAACATCCAATACTAACAAAATCAGCAATATCGAAGTTAAAGTCGATGATAATGCTAATGTCACTCAAGTAAGCCAGGCAATCACAAACAAGTACCCAAGTCTAGCTACAACAACAGCTTTAGATCAAGCTAACATGGTAAATAGCATTTTAAGCGTGATCAACAATGCAACATGGGCAATTTCACTTCTAGCAATATTAATTGGGGGAATTGGAGTTATAAACACCATGATAATGTCAGTATATGAAAGAACTCGTGAAATTGGGGTTCTAAAAGCTGTAGGCTGGCCAAGTAGAAGAATACTTGGAATGATAGTAGGAGAATCAATTGTACTTACCCTAGCAGCTGCAGTAGTAGGTACTGTCGTAGGTACAGTAATAGTTTACGGAGGATTAATGATATTTAATATTGCCTCATTAACACCAGTATTTACACTTGATTTGCTTGTAAGGGCATTTGGAGTTGCTCTACTTGTGGGTGTAATTGGAGGACTTTATCCAGCTTACAGAGCAAGTAGATTAGCACCAACGGAGGCTTTGCGCTATGAATAATGAAAACATTATTGAAATACACGGTCTCAAAAAAAGCTACGAAAATGGACAAATAGTCGCATTAAATGGTGTCGATCTTGAAATTAAAAAAGGAGAATTTGTTTCTATAATAGGACCATCAGGTTCAGGAAAATCTACTCTCCTAAACATGTTGGGAGCGTTAGATGTAGCAGATGAAGGTACTGTAAAAGTGGCAGGTGTTGACTTAACAAGAACCAAGGACTTAAGTACATTTAGATCACAGGAAATTGGATTTGTGTTCCAGTTACATAACCTGATACCTAACCTTACAGCGCTTGAAAATGTTCAGATTCCAATGCTTGAAAGTCCTCTTTCCGGTAAAAAAATGGAAGAGCGTGCAATGGAACTTTTAAGATCAGTGGAACTTGAAGACAAAATAAATCAGAAACCAACTAAACTCTCAGGAGGGCAAAGACAACGAGTTGCTATTGCAAGAGCCCTTGTAAATCATCCATCCATCATTTTAGCGGATGAACCAACAGGATCTTTAGATTCTAAAACAGGAGATATAATATTAAATATTCTTAAGGATCTTCATAAGAAAGAGAATGTAACTCTTGTGATGGTAACACACGAGCCTTACGTTGCAAACATGGCAGAAAGAACCATAACAGTAAGGGATGGTAAAATTATAGAACAAAAAGCACACGTTTAATATATAAAAGTTAGTGGGAGCTTCCTCTTGGTTTCCATATAATTTTGTGGTGGGAAACTTTCCAAAAACATGTCAACTTAGAGGTGATATTCAAAAACTAAAAAACGAATCTTAATTGGAGGACGGCGGGAACCTCCATTATAATTCACTTAATACCTCCTATATGGGAACAAGCCCCAACAACTCTCCTTTTAGTCGAAGGATTTAAGTGAATAAATGTTTATCTTTCATTTATACTTCATTTTCAGGATAAACCGGGCGGGAAAAACTTGAATAAGAACACAAAAACCAACTAGATATATGAAATTTTGGGGTAATTATAGACAAAAATGATGCAAGTAAACTTTTTTTATTCTATAATTACAGGGTGGGTGGGCACTTTCCTATTTAAATTCTTAAAAGCAAATAAATGGTATTATAATCAGTATTTATCAACAAAAGACTTAAATGTTAATTATGGTGACGTTAAATCAATTTATAAGATATAAAATTAGTGATGGAAGAAAAATAGCGTAAAATATATTCCTTTTCAGAATATGAAACAATTATGCTGATATAGAAACTATCTATGAAAAAGTAACTAAAAAATGAATAATATGTGGGTATTTTAAATGACAATAGAGCTATTGGGACTTACAGGAATTGAAATTGCAGCTATTATCATCAGCATTGCAAATATTGGTATTTTACTAGGGTTACTTTATATTTACATTAACAGTTACAGGCAAATAAGGATTGGATTTACAATAGGACTTATTTTATTCGCTGCAATTCTTTTACTTAAAAATATTTTTGACACTACCTATTTGATTGTAACAGGCAACATGTTAAATCATAGTCACGATTTAACAGGAGCTATTATTGGGGGCATTATTCAGTTTACTGCTCTTGCTATACTTTTAAAGATAACATGGGATTATTAAAACCATTTGATAACTTTATAATTATCTCTTAAAAATGGTTCCTGAGGAAACTACTTAATTACTATTTAATAGTGGAGATATATAGATAATTCCTTTTATATGCCTTATTTTTTATATTTTTGTATATTATAATGACTTATGACTAAAAATAGTCAAGTTATACAATTTAATTAAATTTTAAAAATATCGAAAAATAAAAATAAATAATTAATTGAAGTCAGAAAGGTTGTTTTGTAATCAGCACGTAGTAAAATCCTAAATTAGTTAATTTCTTAAGTATGTTTTTATGAATTGTCCCCATAAAAATGTTATCAAATAATTCTAAAGATACTTTCCATGTGCTATCATTACTTTTTTATTAAGGTATGTGAATATATAAGATCAAGATATTAAAGCGTTTCATTGACTGAACAGCGCTTTAATTGGTGTTATTCAAATACTTTTTTTCTGGGATGTACTGATTTTTATCTTCTATAATGCAGTATGAGAAGAAATTAAATTCTCAAAATAATAATGACCTTGTGGCTAAATATAGTCGAGTTATGAATATCTATTAAGAATGAACATTGCAAGAAATGTATAGGAAATTAAAATTAGATTGAACATATCTTGATTTTTAATGAGGATTATAAGTATTGAAAATGTTAATTTTATACGTAAAGTGCTCAAAAGGTATAGTATTTCATGTTTCATTCATTTAAAGTTTTTATTTCATGGTATCACCACTTTAAAGTGCATGTTTAAGGTTTTTGAACCGTTAAGTTAATTAGAGTAATTTCACATCTGGATCCCAGTCTCATTGGAGGTAACAAAGTACCTGTCCCCTGTGATACATAAAGGAATGAACCCTGATTTTCGTATAAACCCCTTATATACGGAAACATCCGTTTAACAATGTGGTTGAAGGGGAAAAATTGACCAGCATGTGTATGTCCAGAAAGCTGTAGATCAATACCCGCGTCTTTTGCTGCTTTAAATTCACTGGGTAAATGATATAGGAGGAGAGTAGGTTTATTTTGGTCATAATCAATATTTTTTAGTGTTTTTTCCAAATATTCCCCATCCCAGGAGAAGGGTACACCAATTACCTGTAATCCCTTAAAGTCTAAAGCCTGATTATTTAATATATTAATAGGAGTTGTACTCATGAAATTGGAAACTTCATTTAATCCCTGATAAAAATCATGATTTCCCATTATAAATATTATGGGCACTTTAATTTTATTGAAATCTTTTAAAATATCATCCTGGAGTTTTGATGAACCATCAAACAGGTCTCCGGTGATAAATACGATTTCAGGGTTAAGATCTAATATTTTATTTACCATTTTTCTAATAAATCCAAATTTTCTAATCGGCCCGAGATGTACATCACTGATCTGAACTGCCCTTATGTCCTTTTTAAGTCCATTTAAAGGAATGTTAATCTGTTCAATTTTCAGTTTAGTGGTATTAAATGTGGCATAAACACTGATAAGGAGGGCTGTAGTTACAATTAATATTCCTGCTGTCTGAGCCGGTATTTGAATGAAAAATCCGGCAATTAAATAAACAGCGAATAATATGAGAATATATGCAGACATGCCCAACCAGAATGCTGAAACAGCATAAATTGATCTGACCAGCATGTTAGAAGAGAATGTGAGTAACACCTGCGAAGTTGGTAGGGCTAATGCAACAATTAACAGGACAATATAATAATAAATATTTTGAGGGAGATTAAAGGTAAAGCTAAATCCCTGGAAAATAACGTAGTTAACAATTAAAAAAATAACAAACTGAGTTAATTGGATTCTAAGGTGNNTATGAATGGGCGAAAGATTATTTTATGGTTATGACATAGTAAAATTATAAATTATTTAATTTCATTTGGGTAATAATTGGTATCATACAAATCAAAAAATAAATAGTATTTTATGGGCAATAAACCATCTAAAGTACATAAAAAAATGAGAGATATAAGATCATGATAAAGGGCAAGGAAGCCTATCTCAAAAGGCTCACAGCGAACATCAATATGAAATCAGTTGATGTAGGAAAGGAACTTGACGGAACTACACCTCCTTCGGTCTTCATTGGCAGCTGGAATTATCCTAAAGTGTATGCCGGCCCAATGATTGCCCCAATGCAGGGTGATATATCAATTATGGACAGTCCCGAATCATGGATCCCCAACCAGACAACACAGGAAGAAATTATAGGCTACAGGTTGAATTTAGTACGCGGTAAACAAACTGTAGGGATACAGGACTTCAATAATTCTTTCGTTGAAAAGCTGCAGGAGATTTCCCTTGCATCGACTTCAATTGAAAGTGAAGCCCAATTTGGAAGCCGTCCAAAAGGC
>DADN01000265.1:725-2443 GCA_002509665.1 Methanobacterium sp. UBA8 | reverse complement strand
TTCCTTTTTCCAGCATTCAAAAGGCTTTTTCTGTCGGAACAATGGGGATTGAAAAAAACAGGAAATTAGTCCCTACAAGGTGGTCAATCACAGCCTGTGACACAATTATAGCAGATAATTTACTCAGAGAAGTTCGCCATTATGATATACTTGACACTTACCGGGTATATGAATTCAGCAGTCTAAATAATTATTATGCAGTACTTTTACTTCCAATGGAGTGGCAGTATGAATGGATTGAAGCATTTATGCATGTTATGGGTCGTGAAGAGCTTATATTTGCAGACCATGAATTAAACGGCGGTAAAAAAGAATATTCATGTGTAGGTGGATGTTACTACACTTGCAAAATGGCTGTCCTTGAAGCTCTTGCGAGTGAGAAGAAACAGGCCGGCGCAATAGTACTTAGGGAAGCTTATAATGGGTATGTCCCTCTTGGAGTTTTCAATGTCAGGGAAAATGTGAGAAGTGCAATGAGTGAAATCCCAAGGGAATTTGAAGATATGAAAACAGCTCTTGCTTATATTGAAACTAAATTAAAGCTCCCAATGGAAAAATTTAAACAAACAAGTACCCTGTTGCAGGACTTTATGAGGTCCAGGCAGATGACACTTGACAATTTTTTAAAGTAATTAGTTTAGTTAGTGGTAAACTTTACCAATTTCTTTTTAAAACTAGAATCTGTTATTTTAATTAAAAAAGTTTTATTTAGTCATGTGTTTTATAGATAGACTGTTTATAAATTTTTGAGATGATCTAATTGGAACTACACTTTAAAAAACCCTCAAAAGAAGCTAGAAGTGCAATGTGTGAAGCTGCAATGAATATTGATTATGCATCAAACCGGGGATTTGATGAAGTTAAGCTTGCACAGGATAAAATAAGTGAAACTACAGGACATGAGTATGTAAAAACCGTAAATAGTGGAAATTCTGCAATTCTATCAGCTGTGAATTCATTTAAAGACAAAATATTAGTTCCAGATCAGGGGGGCTGGACTGGATTTAGAAATATGGCTGAATTTCGAGGTATTGAAGTCCTAGAAGTCCCAACAGACCTTGGAATTATTAATCATGAAGTTCTTGAAGACACTATTAATAAGTATAAACCAGAAGCTCTTTTTATAACAAGTTTNNACCCGAGGCTCTTTTTATAACAAGTTTTGCAGGATATATGGCAGAACAGCCTGTAAAAGAACTGTTTGAAATATGTGATGATAAAGGCGTGATTTTAGTTGAGGATGCTTCAGGAGGAATAGGGGATAAAGAAAAGAAATTGGGAAATGGTGAACATGCACATGTGATTGTGGCTTCGACAGGTTCCCCTAAAATAGTGAATGTTGGAAGCGGCGGATTTATCTCAACAAATAACAATGAACTTTTTAAAAAATCCAAGGTCCTTTTGAAAACATTAAAAGCAAACCCTGTAACATGTGCTGGAATATCAGCGGAGATTAAAAATGCTCCACAGATATTATCAAAAACAACTGAAGCATGCGATACGCTTAAAAAAGAATTTAAATCTGCACTTCACTCTGATAAAAGAGGAATAAGTGTTGCTTTAAAGACAGATGATCCTAAAAAAACAGGATATTTGCTCCGGCAAAAATTAAAAGCTGACGGAAGAAGTATAGTTACTGTCTGCCCTAGATATGAAAGAGTAATGATCGATGCTGTATGTCTTGAGATTAAGAATCTTGATGTGAAGTGTCTGGAAAA
>DADN01000265.1:0-708 GCA_002509665.1 Methanobacterium sp. UBA8 | reverse complement strand
GGAATTTTTAAGAAATTAGGTTACTTGAATCTAAAAAATTAAATTAAGTTTCAAGTATCAGCAGTGTAGTTTTCTCTATCATTAAATTGGATATTCCACCTGCAGTTTTTATTTCTCCTTCTGAAATACCATAAATATCTTTCAAAAGATTTTCATCCGGATTTAAGATATTATCATCTCGTTTATCTAGTATTGTTCCTAATTCGTCCATGATATTTTCACTGCAGTCTACAGCAACAGCACAAATATTCATTTCACCTTCTTTTATCCCTAAAATTGAAAGTGCTTTGGATATTTGCCTTTGAGCAGAGGCACGCACACATATTTCAAGTCCAAGGTCTTTTGCAATGTTTTCGTCCCGCTCAAATGCTTTAACTGCATGAACTGCTGCATGGATGATATGCTCACGGCCGGCAATTCCATCAGCATTTAAGAGTTGAACAGTGCAGTTTTTGCTTATTTTATTTATATTACTCATTAATTTTTTGAAATCATCGATATTTGACTTGAAGCCAGCTATCTGGATATTGTATTCCATGTATATTCTCCTATATTAGATAATGCAGTGAATCTCTTAAATTTTTCGCTCTATTCATTTTTCAAAAATTAGTTGTATAAAATTTAAAATTAAGCGTGGTGTTCTATATAAATCTCAATATAGTCAAATAAGCCTATTAAAACCACAGCAAGTGCTCCAACTACATACCA
>DADN01000112.1 GCA_002509665.1 Methanobacterium sp. UBA8 | reverse complement strand
AAAGTTTATTTATCACATATTAATTATATAAATTACATACTGTGTTCTTATGAGGTAATATTGACCGCTGCTCATTTTTAATAAGTATATTTATATGGCAGATAATTAAAAATAAAAGAAAATATAAATAATTTTTGGAAAAATATGGGTGAATCAATGGATAAAATGGATGCTAAGATGGCATTTGATTTAGGAAATACTTCTTATAGCCAGGGGAAACTTGAGGAGGCAATTTCCTATTATAAAAAAGCAGTAAGTTTATTTAAAAATACAAACAATCCTCAAAAGGAAGCTGATGCTCTCCTGGGGATAGGTGATAGTTATATTTCATTAAATAAGCCTGAAGAAGCTCAAAAGTATTATAAAGGTTCATTAGATCTTTACAGTGCTGCTGAAGATATAATAGGGGAAGGTTACGCACTTACTGGGTTGGGTATCACTTTTGAAAGATACAAAGACTATGAAGAAGCGCGTGAATGCTATGAAAAATCCATTAAAAAATTTCAGAAAGCTGGTGATTATAAACGTGCAGGAATGGTATCAAACCTTATAGCAAACACTTTTGAACTTCAGGATGCATTTGAAGATGCTGTAATGGATTATAAACGTTCTTTAGAATTATTTGAAAGGGTTAAAGATCGTGAAAGAGAAGCACGTGTTAAAGATGCAATGAAGAGTATTGAGTCCAAGAGATACGGTGTTAAATCATCTAAAAAAGAGATAGCAGCACTTATTATCTATTTTATTGCAATCGCTGCTGCTGAAATTTCTGTTACTTATGTTAATATGCAAATGGGTCTTGTTTTAGAAATGGTTATTTTATTTGCCCTCCTGTTCCATTCATCCATCCATGAGTCTTATAATTTTTCAACCCTCCTTAGATCAATGATGGCTTTGCCTATGATCAGGATAATCGGGCTTTCTATACCGATCATGCAAATAGAACCACTTTACTGGTTCCCTATAATTGCAATTCCACTATTTGCTGCTTCATTTACGCTAATACGGGCTCAAAAACTCACTCGAAAAAAAATAGGGTTGGTTTTAGGTAATATCCCGCTCCAGTTAACTATAGCTTTAAGTGGGGTACTTTTAGGGTTTACTGAGTATTTAATACTTAAACCCGCCCCATTAATCTCTACATTTTCTATTGAATCCGTTTTATTTGGAGCAGTACTATTAACAATAGGTACTGGATTTGCAGAGGAACTGCTGTTTCGAGGGATACTTCAAAAGAATGCAGAGAATGTATTCGGAAAAATATTTGGTTTACTGTATGCTTCTATACTCTTTACAGCCCTTCACGTTGGATGGCAATCTAGCCTGGATTTAGTTTTTGTATTTAGTGTGGCTATATTTTATGGTTTTGTTTTCCAGAAAACAAGGAGTTTACTTGGAGTTACACTATCTCACGGGATCTCAAATTCGTTCCTGTTTTTAATCATGCCGTTTATATTCCCAGTTATAGTACCGTATCTAGCAACTGTTTTTTAAAAGGAAGGTAACTGTAAATATTCTTTTTTAAATAAAAAGGAATGTATTTGAGTTTTAATGCAGTTACATATATATAACTTCACGAACATTCTTAGCTTTTTGAGGACTGTTATTAGGATAAAAAACATAATCCATTTGTAACTTTAGTCTAGTGCCGTCCTCTTTTACATTAAATGTTCCAGTCCAGTATGTCATCGGACCGTTTATCTTAAATTTTCCAGTGAGATTCTGGCCGTTATTTGAGAAACTTCCGGTACCTGTCCATGCAGCACACGACATGTTGAATGTCCCGTTGAATTTTGTGTTGAACATAGCCCCTTTTAGGTCATGTGAGTAGAGGCTGGTAATAGTGTTATAGGTTATATCTATACTATTTAGATGCCCTGTACCATTTAATCCCTCTTTTGTATAATCAAGTGGACTTTCTTTAGTCTCAGCACCAGGGAGCCTTATGGTGAAGTTAAAATCTTCTCCTTTTCCATATATTGAGTAGAATCCACCAAGTGAGCTTCCATTTTGTTGACTTGGAGGTATCCAAACGTGGGAAGTGTAATTATATGGTATATTGCTGAATACAGTTTCTTCTAAACTTCCGCTTGCAGTGCCGTACGCTAAAAATCCTAACATAAGAACTGCTATTATTAGAAGTATTTTTTTAAAATTCATTTTATCACAACTAAATCATTAAAAAAAATAAAAAGAGGTTTTATGTTTTACTGTTTCTAACACACAAGTTAATAGATCGTGTTGGCCATAAGATTACAGAGTGTAGGTGGATTTAACAATGTTATTGTGACTGTACCATCATTATTAACCGTTATTGTTCCTTGAATGGATAACGGTTCTGCTGAATTTGTACTGTCATCGAACCCTACCTTTTGATTGAGTGAATTCATATCTGTATCTGTATAAGCTGCACTATCTGTTAGGTTTATGGAACCGTCATCAGGTAAACCAGTGTATGATAAATTTAATGGTAGATCACCTGCTTGCGGCTGCGAAGTGTTAGACCATCCTTGCAGTGCAATATTTAAGTTGCCTGTTGAATTGTTAGCATTGTTCAGCCCGAGCCATGCCATTAATGTCATTGTTGTTCCTGCAGGCAATGGTTCATTGTTATAACCTGCAAGTGCACTTAGATCAAGTGTTACACTACCATTAGGTTTTATGTATACTTCTGAATAGATACTTTGTACACTACCATTCTTTAAAGTCACATTTTNNCCAGAACAAAATCTGCTGACACCCAGGTAGTTCCATTATTGTAAAACGCTAGTTTGGTGCTTTGCTCTGCAGCTTGTTGTCCTTGTGGTTTCATAAAAGTTATTGCGGCTAAAGCAGCTATAACTATGACAGCTACAAGTACTATAGNNATCACCTAAAGGACGGTTACAACTTTATAAGCTACAATAGATACGAATACCAGAAGAAGCGGCACTATTGCTACGTTGGATCCCTTAACGAATGATTTCATTCGTTCGCTTTTATCTGCTTCAGCACTTAAAATCTCTTTCAGTGCTAAAAATACGATCAATGCAATCACTGCAATTATCCCATACGCCATAACTTGTGTTGTAGTTACTGTCGTCGTTGTGGTTGTTACAGTTGAGATCATTTATTACCTCCAAATAATATCTATTATCTCAATTCAATATATAATATTTGTTATTTTATTCTACTGTAAATTTATATTTGTCTATTATGTAATACATACAATTATACTACTTTGTATTAAATAATTTTATTTATTAATGTGTTAATTATAAATCTTGCAGTAATTAATGCGAATTGGCGTAAGTAACTGCTTTATAATATATTTATTAATACTTAATGGATTATTTTTATTCATGGGATATAATGAAATAATTTTGTGCGTGAAAATTGATTATATATTTAAAATTAAACTTTTAGATAATAAATTTGGGCATAATAAAAAAAGATTTAATGTATAACCTTAAAAATAACTATTTAATACTTAACTGGTGTTTAATTTGTTTTTTCATATTTTTAAAATACTATATTCCTCTCATTTTTAATTAGACCTTTATAAATAATTTTTTTTATAATATATGTAAGGATAAGTAATCTGCAGGTTTAACCCCTTTTTTTTAAGGCAATTAAAATATTCAGTCGGGTCCATGTTGTAAACCGGCGGTTCAACTGTCGCGTCAAAAATATGATTTTTCCACATAACTACACAGTGGGAGTATTTTTTTGAATTATGGCGAATTATAACAATTTTTATATCTTCAGCACCTATTCTGTTTAAATAATCTGCAAATGCAGCACTTTTGTCGTCGCAGTCGCCGTAATTGTCCTTCCAAAATTGGGCTGGTTTTTTGGGTACACTGGAGTCATCATCTGATTTATAGGGAACTTCTGCAACTTTCTGGAAATATTTTTTAATATTTGGGTTATCTGGGTTTATTTTGTCTGTAGAAGTTGTGTATTGATTTGAGCCATTAATGCTTATTAAATTTATTTTTGAAAAAAAAGTATTTTGTTTATGGGGACTAAGTCCAAGATATATGCTAGTAAAAATAATGAAAAGTAATACTAATACATGTACTTTTGACATACCTATTATTATTAATAAAAGTTATATAAAAAGTATTACTAAAATCATATTTGTTATGTAAGCATAAACTAAACTACTGCATAGAGTTTACAAAATAATATTTTAAGATATTCTTATTTTTAGATTAAATTATCTTTTAAATGAGATAAATAAGACTAATAAAATGTTTAATCTCCATTTTGGCTGTAAAAGTTAAGTGTTTATGTGTTAGTTTAAATTATAAATTAAAAAAAGAGAAAGTTTATCCAACATTAATCCACAGGTGAAGAGACCTGTAAGATGTACTGCTGTCTGGTAGTTTGTAAAGTTCGAATTCAAGCTTCTGGTTTTGGCCGTATGTAGATGGTGTAAACGTGAAAGGCTGCCCGTATGTTTCATTGTTGGATAAAGTGATATTTTTATCGTTTATAGTCTGGTTATTTAACTTTATTATCAGTTCATAGTTAACAGTGGAATACTCATGATTTACAATTCCTACTGTCACATTTCCAGTTTGTCCGGCTGTTAAATTAACGGGATAGTTACTTGCTTTTCCATCTGAACCTAAAATATAGAATTCTGTGAATTTTTCACCTTCCTTAGGGGCCGCAATCACATAAGCTGTAGCAGAAATAGCAAGGACAATGGAAATTGCAAGAATGATGGATAAAACCTTATCTTTTCTGGATTCCTCTTTGAATGATTTATTGATCCTGTTGAAATAATACTTGAAGTTGATACTGAATCTTTCTTCTTCAGGAAGTTTCCACCTCCTGATGTAAGCAATGAAACTCATAACAACTGTGAAAATAGATAAAGATAGGAGTACAGGTTCTAATCTAATTCCAAATGGAGTATAATTTAGTAAAAGCCCAATAAGAGGGGTAACAGCTATACTTAGGCCAAAACTAAGCGCAGTGCGTTCAATTCCATCTAAATCATTTTTTTTAGGGAACAGCGCTGCTATTAATGAATAACCTGGAATGAATAATATTAATAATATGCCTAAAATGATTCTGATAACTGTATCATTTAACACTGGAGTTAAAACAAAAATTACACATAAAGCAGTGGTTAACCANNACCAGTATAATGTCTAAAGGAATAGATATGGGCTTTGTATCAGGCAGTTTAAATGTTGGCTCTTTATCATGAGGTGTTGCCTGGGTACTTTTTGGTGATTCAACTACTGATTTTTTAGCAGTTAATGCTGTCTGTGTATTTTTAACTGTAATTGATTTTAAAAGTGCTGTGCCCAGGTTTGACTTTTTGGGCACTGTTTTTTCTTCAGGCTCTTTTTTAGCTCCATTATTTAATTTTGAACCCCTAATTTGTGAAATAATAGTTAATATAATTGTAAAACATGCTAAAATTATGATGCTCTTTGCAGGGGAAACTTTCACAAGGCTGCTTAATATTAAACAAAGTAAAAATGTAATGGCTGTACTTAAAACAAAACTTGATACTATGAGTTTAAATTTAGATAATCTGGGAGATACTAATCTGATAATGGAATAACCTGATAAAAAGAACAGTAAAGGCAGTACCATAACCGGCCGGGCAATGCTGCCGCTTATTGAATTAAAAATCACCGCAATTACAGCAGACGATGTAAGGATAATTACCAGTAAAAAGCTGTTTGAAAATATTTTAGATCTACCTTTGGAGTTCAGTTTAAAATATTTTTCAGCATATTTCAGCTCACCGCCGCAGTGGCATGCTTCAAAGTCATCTAAAGATTCGCCTTTTTTAAGGGTGTAGTAGCCTCCGCATTTTTCACATATGATGTACTGAGGATCTTCAGTTTTAGATTTTTTAGATTTCTTCTTTTTGGAGTTTTTTTTTCTTTTCGGATTCTCCTTTGACATGAAATTGTCTTCAGCATACCTTAATTTACCGCCGCAGTGGCATGCTTCAAAGTCTTCTAAAGATTCTCCCTCTTCAAGTTTATAATAACCGTTGCAGCTTTCACAGATTACATACCTGTCTGGTTTTCTGGAAGCTATAACTCTTCTTATATATCCTAATACTGCTAAAAACAAAGTAAACGCTGCTAGAAGCAGTAAACGGTTTCTAAATGTTGTTTTAATGTAATGTGGAGATAAAGTGAACAGGAAAAAGATAACCATGCTTATTAAAATACCTATTAAAATTTTACTGATTAAAGCCCTATTTTTAGTAGATATTACAGTTAAAAGAGAATACCCTGGTAAAAAGAACAGCAGAAGCCCGTATGGGATTAACACGATTATATATTTGTTTAATTGACGTGTTGTGATGCAGACAATAGATATTATGGTCAGTAAAATTACTAAAATAATGTCTGTGTTGTTTGGTCTTTTCATGCTGGTCTTCCTAATTAAATGTAATATAACCTGATATAAAATGATTAAAAGCGTATTCTTTTATTGTTCTAGTTTCATGTAATGCTTTATAGTATAAAAGTATTCTGTTAACTTGATATTTGTCAAATTGGTAAAACTTTAAATAAATTTCATTAATTTTAGTTAAAAAGAAGAAGAGATGGGGCTTGAGCCCCTAATATTTAACTTTTTATATTTGCTGCCCGTTGCTATTAAACCAGAATGTCTGGTTAGCAATTGCACTTAGACTCTGCGTTCCTGTCCAGAAGTTACTGTATGTAGTACCGTCTCCCTTGTTAAACCGTGCAATACCATCATACCCGTTGTTATAACCTCTTGTCCATTGCATAGCTCCATAAATAAATTCAAAGCGTCCGTCATTTGTGATGACTAGCTGGAATGTGTCATAGTTCCTTGGGTTAGTACCTTCTTTGTATGAAGGTACATGGGACCAAGTAATAGTCACATTAGTGGCAGTTACATTGTAATAGAGCGTACCGCCGTATTGGAAATCAAGG
>DADN01000179.1:3310-6579 GCA_002509665.1 Methanobacterium sp. UBA8 | reverse complement strand
ATATCAGATAACTATGAATTATATGTTATACACGAAGAAGTTAAAGAAGCTTTTACTGTTACAGAAAAATGTATTTCATTTGGGTTATTTAATGAAAAAGGAATATATGACTTCAATATAGACCTTTATAGTGAAAGTAAAGAAGCTGTTGGGTGGGGAAAAAATCTATTTGAATATTATCTTAAAAGATCTGAAAGAATCGTTTAAGAGCACATCTACAATATTACATTTTCTTTTCTTAAGTTCTATATTCACAGCAGCGATGGTTTCTTTCTTTTTATATTCATCATTTATATTAATGGGAGTAAAACCAGATTTAACATTACTTTTTTCCATATTTCTTACGTTTCTTGCCATATATAACATTAATAACCTAACTGATAAAGAAGAAGATTCCATTAATCAACCTGAAAGAGCTAATTATACTAAAGATAATGAAAATTTAATTTTATTTTTATCAATATTATCTTATTTCATTGCAATTTTATTGGGATTTTATGTAAATTATTTAACAGTACCTGCTATTTTATTTCCATTCATTGTAGGACTTCTATATAGTATCCAAATACACCCTAAAATACCTAGAATGAAAGAAATAGTTGGTGTAAAAAGTTTTATGGTTGCCATAAGTTTTGTAATGATAACAGTTATTCCCGTAATTTTTCTAAATAGGGTAGATGCAATTATTATTCTACTTTTCTATTTCTTTTTTGCTAAAATATTTATTAATACGATCATTTTCGATATAAGAGACATAGAAGGAGATAAAAAAAATAATATAAAAACAATTCCTGTTGCTATTGGTAAATCAAGCACCAAAAAATTGCTATTTGCAATTAATTCATCTCTTATCCTCTGGATTGTAGTATTTATCTATTTAGACCTTTTCACACCATATCTTCCAGTGTTAATTTTCAGCATATTTTACGGATATTGGTATATTCACTATTTCTGCAACACTGAAAAAGCTCCTAAATTCCTTATAAACTTACTAGTTGATGGAGAATGGATGTTTATAGCCATATTATGCTTTATTATAACTAATATTTAAAAAATATAATAAGTTTAGCTAAATCAACATAATTATAGAATTTCTTAATTAATTGAAGCATGTTAAATCCATAATAATTATGATAACTATTATAAAAAGTATCATATATTCAAGTATTTAAAAATAACAACATGGCAATGAAAGATGAAAAATTGGTAATGAACTCCTGGCAGCAGTTATATTGGGAGCTTTCGTATTTGCTGTAATCGTATATTTAGTTTTAAGTGTAGTAGCAGGTCAAATTGTGGGCATAATTGGAGGAATCATTGTTTTTGCTTTGATGTTTGCATTTGTAGCAGGCAAAATTGGTAAATATGAAAGATAGTGATCACTTGACAAATGACAATGGTCCTAAAATCAGCAATAGTTTACTGGCATCATTATTAGGAATATCTTTTTTCATTGTAATTGTGTTTCTTATCGTAGCTCTAACTGGTAATATTACATGGATATTCATTACTGTGATAACTCTATTTATTTTATTAGTTATAACCAAGATAGTAGCCTTAATTATACTTAAAAACAAAAAAATCTAAAAAATAATTAGTTTATTTTAAAGTTATCTCAAGAAATTAATCACATGAATTTATTTTGTAAATGTTTTCACAACATCTTTTACAGCTCGGTTTTTAACGAGAATTGATACTTTATCCCCTTCATTTAAAACCATATCCGCCTTAGGAATAGTTATTTCACCATTTTTATACAGGGCCACAATTATATAATCATCCGTAGGGTTAATTTCGCTGATTTTCTTTCCTATAACCTTACCATTTTTCACTGTAAGATCCAGTATTTCAGCATCTCCTTTTCCAATAACTATTAAGTCAGCTACCTTAGGTCTCGTTATTAATTTTTCAAGATAACCCGCTGCTGTAAGCTCAGGACTTATAACATCATCAATTCCCACTTTTTTAAATGCTTCTTCATGATCAGGGTTACTTAACCTTGCGATAATCTTAGGAATATTATATTGTTTTACAAGTATACAAGAAAGAAGATTTGCCTCGTCATTTCCAGTTGCTGCAACAAAAACATTTGCCTCACTCACATTTGCCTCTTCAAGTGTTTTTGTATCAGTACCATTACCACAGATAACTAATGCGTCCAATTCAGCCGCTGCATTGCCGCATAAGCTGTCATCATTTTCAATGAGAGTTACATCATGCCCTCGACTAACTAAATTAGATGCAAGATTTAATCCAACTCTTCCAGCACCCATTATCACTATATACATCTTTACGCCTCTATTATGAGTATTTTAAGGATATTAATAATATTTTTATGGTTAATTCAATTAATTTATTTAAATCGTTAGACTTTCAAATATTTCTCATCATACTATAAAAATATATATCCAATAATAAGTTTTTAACTATCATCTCCACGTACTGAACTTACAAGTAGGTGAATTGTAAATGACATAAACTGAGATTTTTCAAAGCCAAATATAGGTTAAATTAGCCAGTATTATAATTTAATGCATGAACTAAATTGGTACACATATCATAGACACGAAGATGTACATATGTCCTACAGGAACAAAGCAATTGCATAATGTAACTTAATTTTATATGTGAAATTATGATAAATAGTGGCTCGATATCTATTTTAAATTACATTTTAATTATTTTTATAAAAATAAAAGAAATAATTAATTAATTTTCTACTTACCCTTCACTTCTGATTCCATGAAGTCCCTTAAGTCTCTAACTGTTGACATGAAGCTTGCAGGGAATACTATGGTAGAATTCTTTTCACTTGCTATTTCAAGTAACACCTGTAAGTTACGTAACTGAAGTGCTATTGGGTGTGCAGTTATTATATCTGCAGCATCACCTAGTTTTTGAGCTGAAAGGAATTCACCTTCAGCAGAAATAATTTTAGCTCTTTTCTCCCTCTCTGCTTCAGCCTGTCTTGCCATTGATCTTCTCATTGTTTCAGGCAAATTGATATCTTTAATTTCTACAGCAGTGACCTGTACACCCCATGGTTCACTATGTTTATCTATTATCTCCTTAATCCTTTCGTTTATCCTTGAGGTTGAAGATAAAACATCGTCCAACAGGAATTGTCCAATTACATTTCTCATAGTGGTCTGAGCAATCTGGTTAACCGCTCTGTTGTAATTTTCAATTGCAACAACAGCATCATATGCATTGACAACCTTAAAATATGCAACTGCAGCCACATCAATTGATACATTGTCCTGGGTTAT
>DADN01000179.1:585-3247 GCA_002509665.1 Methanobacterium sp. UBA8 | reverse complement strand
ACACGTATTGAAAGTCCCAAAATAATCAAAATTATAATTCCTACAATAAAAAGCGTTATGAGATCTGCCATTTTGTTATAACCCCCTACCATATCGTAGTCATGTTAGTATCAGTTATGTAACAACTACCTATTAAATATGAAGATTAAAGTATGATTAAAATACTAAGGTAATTTTTGATTATAAGCAGATAAAATTATAATTTTACTTTAATTCAATATTAATACTATAAATTAGTAGCACTTTAAAATTTAAGTTCAATATATGCGTTAACTATAAAGTAACCATCAAATACANNAAATACAAGAATTAAGTTTAATTATTAAAAAAGAGTGAATTGTCATGAAAATAATGATTTTCATGACTTATTAATTAAATTAAATTTAAGTTTATTCAACTATATCCGCAAAACCGAAGTTTCTTCTTGTTGAGTTAATTTTGATTTTAACTTCATCGCCCAGTTTTGCTCCTGATACAAAGACAACAAATCCTTCTATTCTTGCGATTCCGTCGCCATCTCTTCCAACATCTTCAATTTTAACATCGTATTCGTCTCCCACATTAATAGGAGATGAAGGTCCTTTATCTGAGAAATTATCTCTTCCATAATTATTTCTAAACAATTCATCACATCCTAATAAGCTAAAAAACTAGCCTAGAATACTTTTTATTTTAGAGATATATAAATATTATTATTAATAATTTCAAAAGATTGATTTTACTTGGAAAAAATGATCAATTTTATACAGATTATTTACATAATAAATGTATGATTGGTATAATGTCAGATTCACATGATAATTTACCTGCAATAAGGGAAGCCGTCAAATTTTTCAATGAAGCCAAGGTAGAATTAGTAATACATGCTGGAGATATGATTTCACCATTCGTTGCTAAAGAAATTAATAATCTCAATGCAGAATTTAAAGCTGTTTTTGGGAATAATGATGGTGAAAGAGACGGTTTAAGGCACTTTTTTAAAGATATTTGCTATCATAGCGATTTTCAGGAACTTAATTTGTATGGGAAGAAAACTGCAGTTATTCACGGTACCTTCGAAGATATTGTGACAGCTCTCGTTAAAAGCGGGAATTATGATATTGTTATACGGGGACATACCCACAAACTAGAAGTTAAAGAAGGCAAATGTATGATGGTTAATCCTGGAGAAACATGCGGATATTTATCAGGTAAAAAAACCGTCATACTGCTCGATCCCGAAGATTTAAGCTATGAAACTGTTGTTTTATAATACTTAATTAAAATTAGCATAATGGTTTTATAACTCATGTTCAGAGGTTTTTAATGATATAATATAAATTTTGTATCGTTAAAGTATGTTTGCACATTTTTAAGATTAATTTCCACTATCAATTAAAAGTATAACATAAAGCATTAGTGCACATAATCATAGAACATGAGCGAAAGTTATATACTAGTTTATATACATTATCAAAAATCTTAAATTAACTGTATAAATAATTGAATGTACGATATTTAGAAGATTAAATATAATCAATACTTGAATTTCATATATATAAATCAAATACAGGCAGAAATTATGAAACATAGTACTTTAATTTTATCACTCGTAGGATTTGGAATTCTTGTAGCCATGGTTCTGATTATAGGACCAAGCAAAATTGTAAGTGCCGTTGAATTAGCAAATCCATGGTATTTAATTCTCGCAGTACTTATACAGTTTGCAATTTATGGTTTCTGGACTCAACGATGGGCAATAAATGTGAATTCAGTAGGTATTAGCATTAAAAAAGTTCATCTTCTCCCAATGTTAATGGTTGGAATGGCAGTTAATAACCTAACTCCAAGTGCCAGAGGAGGTGGAGAGCCTGTAAGAGGATATATCTTAAGTAAATACTCAGGTACTTCCTTTGAAAAATCTTTTGCAACAGTAATAGCAGATAGAGGGCTTGATACATTTCCTTTTATGGTTCTAGCAGTTATAACCATAATTTCCCTAGTTTTGTTTATGAATTTATCAGTATTAGTTGTAATAGGCCTTATAATTGCAGTTATAGCTCTGCTTATTATATTTTTAATAGCATTATACATGTCCATAAATAAAGAATTTGGTAAAAAAGCTACATTATGGATTGTAAAGGTAATAAAACGATTTTCTAGAAAGGAACACAGTACACTTGAAGAAAAAGCATTAACTGTTATCCATGGTTTCCAGAACAGCATGAGGACCATGATAAAAGATAAAAATGTTTTAATGTATGGGCTTCCACTTTCTTTTATAATATGGATTTTTGAAATAATAAGGGTTTATATTGTATTTTTAGCCTTTGGAGCACCTGTTTCACCAATGACAATAGCAGAAGTCTTCATAATTTCTACTCTGCTTGGAATGATACCTCTTCTTCCAGGAGGCCTTGGTGCAGTTGATGGAGTTATGATAATTCTATTTTCTGCTGCAGGCGTTCCACCATCCATAAGTGCTGCAGCAACCATAGTTGAAAGACTGATTTCATTCTGGATGACCACCATCATAGGCGTTGCGGTACTTCCTTATTTTGGAACAGGGGTTGTAGACAAAATTTTCAGCAAAAATAGTTGACAGTAATCCAAATTTCTTAAAATATTTATGAATACATCTTCAGATCTACTTTTTAGAGAATTTCTAAAAACATGCAGAACC
>DADN01000179.1:0-509 GCA_002509665.1 Methanobacterium sp. UBA8 | reverse complement strand
AAAGACTGTATTTTTCAATATAAGCATCTGAAATCATTAATTAGAACTCATTCGAAAATGAGAAATAATCATACTCCTATCGAAATGAGGTTAGTAGAAATTCTCTTTAGTAAAAATAGGCGTTATGTACAATATTTTTTCCATATATCAATTTTAATATGACATTGATACTATTTTAAATATTATTACATAATATACTCTAATAAACATCTTAAATCTGAGGATCGTGCATGAATGATGAAGATATGTTTAAAAAACAGCTTGATAAATCCAAAGTATATCTCAATGAAAAGAAAATAGAAGGTTATGCTGATTTAAAAGAAGGATTAACATTAAAAAGCAGTATTTTAGACATGCACATTGATCCTATTCTCCTTCATGATATTGACGGGAACATCATCTACATAAATGAAACAGCCTGTAAGTTCATGGGTTATACTGAAGATGAATTAATGAAAATAAATCTTTATGATTTAAATTTTCCGGACTTTTCTAAATTAAATTCTCAA
>DADN01000302.1:2468-2595 GCA_002509665.1 Methanobacterium sp. UBA8 | reverse complement strand
TTAACGAAAGTGGTTATCCGGGGAGAATGATAAATATGTTTTGCTGAACATATTAATCATAGAGTAAAAATAGTTGAATAAATTAAATACTATAAATTATATAGTAAATTTTCATTTGTATTCGGTT
>DADN01000302.1:0-2454 GCA_002509665.1 Methanobacterium sp. UBA8 | reverse complement strand
ATTCCAGTTTTGCATTTGATGAATAATTTATCAAATTTTATGAAAATCAATGCAATTGATAACGATTTTTCCTTAACCGATGACCAATGAGTAAATTTTTAATTCTTTCGAATTAAAAATCCACCTTAATTTAAATTAAGAAGATTTTGAAAAACTCAAAATTTCATCTTCTGCATGTAAATACTTATA
Source organism: Methanobacterium sp. UBA8 (assembly GCA_002509665.1). GTDB lineage: Archaea > Methanobacteriota > Methanobacteria > Methanobacteriales > Methanobacteriaceae > Methanobacterium_D. The sequence goes on along the minus strand of DADN01000302.1, from coordinate 2,265 downwards.
AGTAATTGTTGACATCGAAAATTCTCTTTATTGACTAATGTTAGCATTATCGATGGTACTTAATAGCTCTTGCAATTTGATAGTTTCATCGTCTCTCATGGCTTGACCATTAGCAGTTAATGTAAACTTGCCCTGTGAATGTCCAATTACTGCAAAGTGCTGTGGTCCAACGTTTTTAGTGGCTTGGTCGGTGTCTTCTCCAAGATAAAGCAGTACTTTTTCACCTACTTTAAAGGAAGGCTCATCTTCTGCTGACATAGCATCTTTATTAACATTTCCACCCAATATTCTCACTATAACTTCCTGAGAATTTTGTGGATTTTTGAGATATTTATCTACACTTATAGTAACATCTGTATAGATAATGTCATCAGAATTGAGATCCTTTATTGCCTTGTCTGGTTTAGTTCCATCAGGAGTATTCCATTTACTTGGTAAAATTTCCTTAACTGTGCCTGTGACAATTATATTAGACTTTTTGCTTAAATCATTATGACTGAATGCTATAAGTTCATAAGATTTTTTTATAGTTACTGCTTCGCCATTATTTTGTTCGACTGAACTGCCGACATTACCTTGCGAGCTATTTATTGAAATGAAAGCACTAAACACTAGCACAGATAATACTCCAAGAGTGACAATTCCGTATACTATTTTCTTTTTTGTTGACATAGTTCATACCTCACGCATTTCAATAAATTGCCATAATCCCATTTTTATCATCTTGAGCAAGAGATCTTTTCCATGTAGTTCCTGAATATCCATATTTCCACATTGTAGCATCACTAACAGTACTGTGATTTAAACTTAAACAGTGTCCAAGTTCGTGAGTAGCTGTACTTTGCACATCAAATTTGCCCGATGGACAAGAATCCTCAGTTAACGCACTCCAGCTTATTGAACTATTAAATGTTATTTCACATCTAGAGAGGTAATTTGTGCCAGTATAATACCATCTCTGTGTCGATGCTGTAGCATCACCAGAAAGCGGCGCATATTTAATTTTATTATTCTGTCCACCTATCGAATAAAAATAAAAATCTGGATCTGCGTTGTTCCATTCAGACATTGCATTATTTAAGGATGTAGACCATCCGCTTGGAACAGAAGAATGTATGGTAAATGGACAGGACCCATATTGCCAATATAATCCATCAAAAGTATACGCTGAAGCCGATGACGTCATGCATAAAAGCAATATGCTTGCTATAACAACTCCTAATATAGGAGTCTGAGCTTTTCAACATTGTATCTCATAATCAGTCCCTTTTTAGTTTACTCAATTAATTGCAATATCTAATAGTTTTGACAACTATTAAACTTTTTCCGCAATGTTGTAACTATGCTAATTTTTTTATAAACTACACTCGATCATAGGCACATGAAATACAAAATCAAGTACAATCGATATTGTGAAGGAAATTTGTGATTCAAACAGCTGAAGGTTTAATGCTATTAATTTATGTAGTACCCGCTGCGAAACGACTTAACCAAATTTTGATACTATACTTAAACATTTTTCATAAGCGTCTTCATCGATTTATTTCAAAAATAAAAATATGTTACTTAAATTATCCCGTAGCAACTCCTTAGTTCAACCGCGTAAGTTCTTCAACCGCGTAAGTTCTTCAACCGCGTAAGTTCTTCAACCGTGTAAGTCCTAAGACAATCAAATAGGACAAGAAAATCTGGACTTTGTTAATGGATAGGGAATATGATTCCAAAGAAATTGATTCTTTGACCAGAGAATAATAAACAGACTTAATTTTTATCTTTAAGAAATTGAAAAAGAAACAAAGTTTAAATATAGAATACATTTGGCATCCGGCTTTTGACAATTTCAGACACAATAGATAAAATATAATGAAGATAAAATTTCCTGATATAAAAAAGAACTACGGAGAAGTATTTAATGCAGTTCGGCTCTTCGCTGTTTTGTATGGGTAACTTAATATAAAGTTATCAAAATATAATTTAGTAATCATTTATTTTATTCATATAATTGTGGGAGTTTGATTCACCATTTACAAAGAACTTTTCGAGAAAGCTTTGAATATTGAAGAGCCTTGGTACATTAAAGATGTCGATTTTAATGCAGAACTAAAGCAACTTGATATCTGGATAGATTTTCAGAAAGGCTCTAAATTTCTTTGTCCTAAGTGTAGTGATGAAAACTGTTCTGTATATGATACTGTTGAAAAATTATGGCGTCACCTCAACTTTTTTGAATATAAAACCTATTTACATTGTAGAGTTCCAAGAGTC
>DADN01000063.1:4761-13603 GCA_002509665.1 Methanobacterium sp. UBA8 | reverse complement strand
ATTTTCTGGTCAGTTTCAACAAATGTAGCCATGGACCTTACGCCCATACTTTCAAAGGCAAGCGGTATAACTTTCATGAGATCACCAAATTCATTTTACAACATCCGCAAAATCAAATTTTTCAACATCAAATAGTCCCATATCACTTATTTTTAGTTTAGGAATTACAAGAAGAGCTAAAAACGACATAGTCATAAAAGGAGAAGCCAGTTTACAGCCCATATCTGCTGCAGCATTATGTAAAACTTCAAGTTTAAAAGCCACATCTTCAGCAGACTTCGTACTCATTAACCCCCCTATTGGAAGTTTTAAGGAATGGATGCATCCATTAGAGGCAGTTACAAGCCCGCCGTTATTTTTAACAAGATTGTTAACAGCGTCTGCCATGTCATGACTATTTGTTCCAACTGCAATGATATTATGTGAATCATGGGCCACACTTGATGCAATTGCGCCTTTTTTAAGTCCAAATCCACGGACAAATGCATTTGCCATTTTGTTATGGCCATATCTCTCAAGAACTGCTATTTTTAGGATGTCATTTCCTATATCTGGATCTATTTTGTCGCATGTAACAGCTAATACTGCTTCAGATTCTTCAGTAATCAGCTGCCCCTCCATTACATCAATTACCCTTACTTTTTCTTCTCCTTCATGAGATGAAATTTCAAAATCTGCAGGTTTTTTGGAACTTATTTTAAATATACTTTCAAGTTTAACTGGATTAACTGAAAATAACGCTTTTCCTTCACGTGCAGCGATATTTCCATCTATATAAACTTCTTTTACTTTGAAATTTGTAAGATCATCGACTACAACAATGTCTGCAGGTTTTCCTGGAGCAATTAATCCATTATTTAAGCCATAATGAGCCGCAGAATTAACAGTTACCATCTTAACTGCTTTAACTGGATCTTCTCCCAGTTCAACAGCTTCCTTCAGCATTAAATTAACATGCCCTTTTAAGAGATCTTCAGGATGTTTATCATCTGATATTATGAAATCACCGCCTGCACCTATTAAATCCGCCAAATTTTTTGCAGACGATCCCTGCCTTAGCATCACCTTCATTCCAAGCTTTCTTTTTTCAATTACTTCCTCTTTCAATGCGCATTCATGATCAGTTGAAATCCCTGCTGCAATATACTTACAGAGGTCATTTCCACTTAAAAGAGGTGCATGCCCATCTACAGGCTTTCCATAATTTTTTGCGGAGGCAATTTTGGCCATAACTTCTGGATCATCTGATAGAACCCCTGGAAAATTCATCATTTCTCCAAGTGCAACCATTTCATCATATCTAAGGATTTCATCGATCTCTTTTGAGCCAATTACAGCGCCAGAAGTTTCAAACGGCGTTGCAGGAACGCATGAAGGGGCTGTGAAAAACACCTTAAGAGGAACAGTTGATGCATCTTCAATCATATACTTTATTCCAGGGATTCCCAGAACATTTGCAATTTCGTGAGGATCTGATACAACAGATGTTGTTCCATGGGGTACAACAACTTCTGCAAACCTTGAAGGCGCGAGCATCGAACTTTCGATATGTATGTGTGCATCAATAAATCCTGGTAAAATATACTGGTTAAAGCTGCCTTCAATTTGCCTCACGCATTCGATCATTCCACCACGTACTTCTATTTCTGCAGGATAGATCTCTTCATTAAACGGATTAACTAAATTGCCTCTGATCATGGATAACGCTCCCAATAAAATCAACTTAATCTAAATTTAATATTTATAAATTATTTAACTGTATTTTTTTATAGATATTCTTTTTAAAAAAGTTAAATACTTAAAATTTCATATTTTTTATTCAAATATCCTTCAGCAAATGGGTAAATCATTTTATGGATTAAATTAGTGTTATAAAAGTAATTAAGGAATTTAAGAGGATCTTTAGCATTATAGATTCTATTTACAATAAAAGAGTAATCTAAAAAACAGAAACGTTCCCATAAATAACGGTTGACTATACCTGCTTTTAATTTATCCTCAAAAAATTTTTCTGCACATTTCTGGTAATCTTTTCCATCAATTATACTTTTTGCAGCGAGATACCCTGATGTTACAGCAGTTTTAATTCCAAAGCCCCATAAAAAGTCCTGCAGGCCTGCAGCTTCCCCAACATACAAACTTTTTCCACGTTTAAAAACATTTCCACTGGAAAAAGCACCTANNAAATCCAAATCAAATTTATCATTAAAAATTCTTTTTGTTTCTTCAAAATAAGTATTCATGTTATTAAAATTATTGAATAAAACAGTGGCCATGCAGCCATGCCCATCTGCAATTAAAAGGTAAGAATAACCATTTAAAGCTGTATTATTGTTAACAAGGCCAACTGCATTATTTTGAGACGAAGTTTTAAAGGTAATGCCCTTTGCTGCAGCATAAATTTTATCTTTTATAGGGCCCGTTGCGATAATATCCGCTTCATTTTCAGGGATTGTTTCATTAAAATAAATATTTGCTCCCAAATCCAAAGCTTGATTTTTTAAAGCGGTGTCTAAAGTTTNNATATTTTAAGTTTTAAGAAAGGATTGTATTTAAAATTAACAGCGATATTCATATCCTCAAATAACTTAAGCACATCCTCTTTATCAGACCAATTTTCAAGCCCCTGAAAGTCTCCATAGAATCTTGAACCAACATCTGCACTTTTTTCAAAAATATCTACATTATAACCAGATCTGGCAAGATTTATGGCTGCAGATAATCCAGCAGGACCTGCACCTAAAATTTGAACCCCGTCCATAGTATTACTTTTGTCTGTAATTTTATAAATTATTGATCAAATTAGATAGAAACACATTATATAAACTAGATACTAACTATTACATCTTGAATATCCAATGGTGCTAAAACATGGAACAAAAATTAAAAGGTGTGCCTGAAACATTGCTGGTTCCCCTGTGGGCCCGGGCAACCGAAACAAAACATGATAATCCAATTATTAAAGATGAAAAAGCCGTAGAAATAATGGATCAAATTGATTATGACTTTTCTAAATTTAAGAATCAAGAGCCAACACTGGTCAGTGTCGCTGTTAGAACTGAACTTCTGGATAAAGCAGCGAAGGATTTTATTGGCAAATATCCTAATGCTGCAATCATCAATATTGGCTGCGGCCTTGACACCCGCTTTTTAAGAGTAGATAACGGCAAAATTTGCTGGTATGACCTGGATTTACCCGAGGTAATTAATATCAGAAAGCAATTTTTCACTGTTGAAGAAAATCAAAGATTTTCTGAACCACAAAAATCAAAGATTTTTGAGGAAAGCGAAAGACACAAAATGATAGCCAGATCTGTCTTTGATTACTCATGGATAGACGATATCAATACAAATGAACACATTTTGATAATTGCAGAAGGAATATTCATGTATCTCACAGAACAGGAAGTTAAAGATATAATGGATAAATTAGCCGCTGCATTTAAAGGTTCTGAAATGCTTCTTGAGACCACACCTGCATCACTGGTAAAACAAAATCAGAAACAGGATCTTATCAAGGATCAGTACCAAATAGAAGCTCGACTTCAATGGGGAATCAAAAAAGGAAAAGAAATTGAGAAATTAAACTCCCAAATTGAATTTATTGAAGACTGGCATTATTTTGATTACCATAAAGACAGGTGGAGGATAATACGCTGGCTATCATTAATTCCAACCTTTAAAGACAGGTTTGGTAACCGGATTGTTCATTTGTAATTCATTTAATTTTCTATATTTTTATTTTAGACACATTAATCACCTCAGGGACATCACCCAATTTTTAGGGGAACCTAAAAATTTATATACTATAACCGATTTAACTATACCTAACTTTCCATTATTTAGGCGTGCCTAAATTTATGAAAGTATGTTTGTAAAATTAAAAATTTTGCAACCGTAAAAACCAAGTTTTTACATGTTTGAAAATATGGTTTTGAGTCATCCTCAGCTCAAATGTATCACTTGAAACCATATTTATAANNGTTCTTCTGCCAAAAAATTAAGTTTAGTGCTTAAAATCATATTTAAAGTCAAACATGTAAAAATCGTAGATTTTTATGGTTGCAACATTAAAAATTTTGCAAACATGTACTACACGTTAAATAGGTCTACCATACCTATTTGTCCTCCAAAAAGCCAATTTAAGGGATCTGGATAATTCCAGATCCCTGACCTCCTTATTTTTACTGATTTAAGCTTAAAATTCCAATTGAATTATTACTTATTCTATAATAGTTATCTAAATTTTTAGGCTAGCTTAAAAAATAGCAAAGCCTTATATATCAAAAAAGATTTAGGTATACCTAACTTTAGGAAATTTAGGGATACCTAAATTTTTAAAGATTAACTGAGGTGAATAAAACTATGATAACAACATTAAATGAACTCAAAACCGGACAATCCGGGATAATTATATCCTACAATGGAAAAGGTGAGCTTAGAAAGCACCTTATGGAAATGGGATTTGTAAGAGGATCAAATATCGAAGTAAAGAGAATAGCACCCCTGGGAGATCCTATGGAAGTGAAAATTAAGGGATACTCCATATCTTTAAGAAAAGAAGAAGCAGTAAATATCGAAATTGAAGTAACATGATAACTTCAGACATACTCTGAAAATAAATGTCAAAACTATTTCAGTAAAAACCAATTGCAAAAGAAGTTATCCACTAATAAATTCATGATAATTTGAATTTAATAACTAAAAAATACTTTAAACCTTTAATAACTGATTTAAAACAATCATGGGTCTTAGGACGTGAAAAATATCTGATGGAGGGGAATTTAACCCATGGAAAAAATAAAAATAGCTCTGGCAGGAAATCCAAATGTTGGTAAAAGTACACTGTTTAACCAGTTAACAGGTATGAAACAACATGTTGGTAACTGGCCAGGTAAAACAGTAGAAAAAAAAGAGGGGAGCTTCAAATATAAAGGAAATGAATTTGACGTGATTGACCTTCCTGGAAATTACAGCCTCACTGCTTACTCTGTTGAGGAAATAGTTTCAAGAGACTATATTGTCAATGAAAATCCCGATGTAATTGTTAATATTGTTGATGCCGGTAATCTGGAACGAAACCTGTATTTAACTGTACAGATGATAGAACTTGGAGCCAACTTAGTGCTTGCACTTAATATGAACAAGTTTGCAGATGAAAAAGGTTTTAATATTGATACTGACAAATTGTCCGAACTTTTAGGAATACCTGTTATTAAAATTGAGGCTGTTGATAAAACAGGATTTAATAAATTAATGAAAAATGTGCTGGAAGTCTCAAAATCACCCAATGATGTTTCAGGTAGAATCGAATACGGACACGAAATTTCTGAACACGTAGAACAACTTGAAGAAATTATAAATAAAAATATTTCAACAATAAATGCACCTTCAAGCTGGACAGCGCTCAAACTGCTTGAAGAAGATAAAGAAGTTGTAAAAAAAATTGAAGAATCCCAAAACGGACAAAAAGTTTTATCAGAGGTTAAGAAAATTCAAAAACATTTAAACGATGTTTTTGGAGATGATGTTGACACAACAGTTACTGATGCTAGATACGGTTTTATAGCTGGACTCATCCAGGAATCAGTGCAAAAACCGAAGATAGACAAAGTAACCCGATCTGATCTAATAGACAGGGTTGTAACCAATAAATATCTAGGACTACCCATATTCCTTTTTATAATGTGGCTTACATTTGAAATAACATTCACTGTAGGCGCTCCATTCCAGGATCTTATTGATGCCGGATTCAGCGGGCTTGGTGGAGTTATAAGTGCATATTTAGGGGACGGATTTTTATCTTCACTCCTTGTTGACGGAGTAATAGGCGGCGTCGGTGGCGTAGCCGTATTTATACCCATGATTTTTCTGTTATTCCTGATGCTCAGTATACTGGAAGACAGCGGTTACATGGCAAGGGCAGCATTTGTTATGGACAAAGTAATGCATAAACTGGTTGGTTTACATGGAAAATCATTTATACCAATGATACTTGGTTTTGGATGCTGTGTACCAGGCATAATGGCTACAAGGACACTTGAAAATGAAAAAGACAGGTTTTTAACCATGTTAATTGTTCCTTTCATGTCATGCAGTGCCAGATTACCTGTTTACGCCCTTTTTGTAGCTGCATTTTTCTCAGCATATCAAGGGTGGGTTCTGTTTTCAATTTATCTGTTGGGAATAGTAGTAGCAATTCTGGTAGCATCTCTCTTTAAGAAAACATTGTTTAAAGGGATGTCATCACCATTTGTCATGGAACTCCCCCCATACAGACGACCAACTGTTAAAGGTGCCTTGATCCATATGTGGGAAAGAGGATATCTTTTCATAAGGAAAATGGGTACAGTTATCCTTGCATTCTCCATTTTAATATGGATTTTAAGCAGTTTACCTGTTGGAGTGGAATATGCTTCACAGGGAAGTATCACCGGACATTTAGGAACTGTTATAGCACCAGTATTTGCACCTCTTGGTTTTGGAGACTGGCAATCATCAGTTGCGCTAATATTCGGGTTTTTTGCCAAGGAAGTAGTTGTAAGTACCTTTGGATCCCTTTATAGTGTAGGGGATGATGGAGGTGCACTGTCAGCAGCGCTGCAGGGAACATTTACCCCATTGACCGCATATGGATTCATGGTGTTCGTGCTGCTTTACATACCTTGCCTTGCTACATTTACAGCCATAAGAAGAGAAACTAACTCATGGAAATGGCCGTTGTTTAGTGCAGGGTTCTCCCTGGTAATTGCATGGGTCGCTGCATTTATTATATACCATGGAGGACTACTGCTTGGATTTGGTTGAATTAAATCTACTTGAGGAGTTGAAATGACAACAAAATGCGGAATAATAGGTATAAAAAAAGTGAAAAAAGCCCAAAATATTGAAGACAAACTGTACTCTCCAAAATCAGAGAGGAAACAGTAGCTGAAGGTGATAGCAAGAAGGTGAGAAAAAATAGGAAACATGAATAAAAAGTTTAAGTTACAAACTGAATGAGCCACAGGTGTTATCATGAGGAGGTTCATTTATAAAGGATTATCATGTAACTTAAATGCTCTTATTTTTTTATTTTAATAAATATTTAATTTTAAAGTTATTTAATTAATAAGAAGCAGTTATATCATTAAAAACATTTTTTAAAGCCTTAAAAAAAGCTAGATCTATTATATGTCCAAATCCAAAATTTTATAGGATAAATATGACCATGTATTCATATGGAAGAGAAAGATACATGTGAAATTGTATGTGTACACGAAGATAATGTTAAAGAAATAAAATCCAAAATGCTTGAAGATGAACTTCTTTTTGAAGTATCTGATAATTTCAAGATATTTGGAGATTCAACCAGGCTTAAAATACTGTATGCATTGTCTAAAAAGGATCTATGTGTTTGTGATCTGGCTGCAGTGCTTGATATGAGTCAATCTGCTATTTCACATCAACTTCGAGTTTTAAGGACTAAAAATCTGGTCAAATTTAGAAAAGAAGGTAAAATGGCCTACTATTTCCTTGCAGATGACCACGTCGTTTCAATGATCGAGCTTGGAGTAGAACATACCAAAGAAAAACTGTGAAAATGTGGTTACTTATTTAAGTGATAACTAAGTTTTTTTATAAGCATTGAATATTATAAATTGTTTTTTTAGTGATATAATTTAAAATCTGAATTTCTTTTTAATATCCACATATAACAAATAATTTTATGTATTAAAACAGACTGTTTAAACCCATATAAACAAAATAATATCATTAAAACTGGTTTTAACCTTATTATATTTTTAAAATTTTAAATCACAAAGTATATATACTCATATGAACATCAATTCATATGAAGATATATTTACAAGATCAATTGTATTCATGATGGAGATTTAAAAATGCCAGATAAAGAACNNAAAGAAATAATTTCCTGCAAAACAGACAATTACAAATCAAATGAACCCTGCAGATGTGATTACGGTGAAAATTCAGCTGAAAACAAAGGAAAACAGGATGTTCGGCAAATAGAAGAAATAGAAAACCACTGCGACTGTGATGAAGACGCAGTCCACAGCAAAAAAGAGTGTGAAGATGAAGAAGATTCATGTGGCTGTGGCTGCAGCGAAGGTTCAACCGAAAATGAAGAGGACCATAACCACCATCAACACGAAGAACAATGCGACTGTGATGAACATTCTGACCATAATAAAGAAGAATCAGATGATCCATGCAGCTGCGGCTGTGAAGATACAGATGAAAATAGTCATGAAACATGCGAAATAGAAAGTAACAGCTGTGGATGCGGCTGCAGTGAAGGACTACTCGAAGAAAGAGCGTCTTTATGGACCAGAAAAAATCTTTTCGTTATGATTACATCAGCCATACTGCTGCCTATTGGATTATATTTTAATTATTTTACAGGCCAGGAAATAGTATCTGAAATCCTATTTTTGGCAGTTATAGCAATATCAGGTTTTGAAATAATTAAAAGCGGAATTATAGGTCTTTTAAAAGGTAATTTCAGCATGAATCTTTTAATGACCATAGCAGTTGCAGTTTCCTTTGCAATAGGATCCGGTGCAGAAGGAGCAGTAATAATATTCCTGTTTTATATAGCGGAGTTTTTAGAAGATTATGCTGGAAATAGAGCACGTGAATCCATAGAAAGCCTCCTAAAATTAGTTCCAGACACTGCTACTGTTAAAAGAAATAATAAAAACATTGAATTAGATGTAAATGACGTAAAAGTGAATGACATTCTTGTTGTAAGACCTGGTGAGAAAATTTCATTAGATGGAATAGTTGTTAATGGAATATCTGCAGTAAACCAGGCAGCAATTACTGGAGAAAGCATACC
>DADN01000063.1:0-4696 GCA_002509665.1 Methanobacterium sp. UBA8 | reverse complement strand
AGAATCACAGAAGAAAAAATCCAGTACTGAAGCTTTTATTGAAAGATTTGCAAAATATTACACCCCTGCAGTAGTTTTGATTGCAGCTGCAATAGCAGTAGTCCCGCCACTCATATTTGGACAGCCTTTGTACACATGGATATACCGGGCACTGGTTCTTCTGGTAATTTCATGTCCATGCGCATTTTTATTATCTACTCCCGTAGCTATGGTCTCAGGAGTAACTGCAAGTACAAGAAATGGTGTACTGATTAAAGGTTCCAAATATGTTGAAGAAATGAAAAATATCAGCACCATTGTCTTCGATAAAACTGGAACCCTTACAGAAGGAAAATTAGAAGTAACTGACGTTATACCTTTAAATAATTACTCTAAAAACAACATTCTTCAAATAGCAGGTTCACTAGAATCCCGATCTAAACATCCCCTTGCAGAAGCTGTTATAAGATATGTTGAAGAATCAAATATGGACTTTAAAGAAGTTAAAGACTTTGAATCAATTACCGGAAATGGCGTTAAAGGCAAGATAGATGGAAAAATGTTCCATATTGGTAAAAAAAGTCTTTTTAAAGGTAATGCAGAGTTTCCTGAAGAATTAATAAGCAAACTTCAAAATGAGGGTAAAACTGCCGTAATTCTCGGAAATGATGAACACATACTTGCTGTAATAGGGTTAATGGATAAAATAAGAGACCTTTCAAAAAGTACCATTGCCGGACTTAAAGAAAGAAATATCAAAACTATCATGCTTACTGGTGATAATGAAGGTACTACAAAAGCTGTATCAGCCAAAATAGGAATTGATGAGTATTATAGCGGCCTTTTACCTGAAGACAAAGTCAAAATAGTTGATAAACTACTTGATAAAGGTGAATGTGTTGCAATGATCGGGGATGGTGTAAACGACGCTCCAGCACTTGCAAGGGCCAACGTAGGTATCGCTATGGGTGCTGCAGGATCAGATGTAGCAATAGAAACAGCAGATATAGCGTTAATGCAGGACGACATCTCAAAAATCAATTACCTCCTTGATTTAAGTAGAAAAACCATGTCTGTAGTTAAACAAAACGTTTCAGCAGCCCTTTTAATTCAAGTAGCACTTGCAGCACTTGCAGTATTTGGATTTGTATCTTTATGGGTAGCAGTTACCCTTGGAGACGTTGGTTTAACACTTGCTGTTATCATGAATGCACTTAGAATAGGAATTAAAAATAAGAATGACACTATTTATGAAAGTGAAAAACATGACATCAATATAGATTACCCTAATCTAAAATTGAAAGGTCAAAATTGATATTTAACTAAAAATATCTTTTTTTAAATTCAGTTTATTGTTAAAATTTATTCTTTATTTAAAAGGATGTTTTGTAAGTACTCCAAAATTTGCTTAAAATTGTTTAAAAATCGTGATTGAATATTTTTTTAAAAATACAACTTCTGGAAAATTTTCACAATTTGTATCTTTCAGTTTATTTTTCATTAAAAAAATAGATCTCAATTAAAAGCCCCAAATAATTAAATTATTCAAATTAACTTTATTTTTAATCAAAAAAGCTTTAATATATTCTTAAAGATCAAAATAGGTCAAATTAATTTTATATATAGTCAAATAAGCTTGAACATGCCTTTAAATATGATGATGACCATTATAGTATTGTTAATAAGTATCTAAAATGAGTTATGATGCAAGATATTGATTTTCCATTTAAAATGAACATACAAACCTGCTAAATATCTAGCTATAACTTAAAACATGAAAAATAATCTGTTAAACCTAAAATAAGTTTAGAAACTGAAATAAATATGTAATGGAAGAGATAATATGAGCGTAAATCTAGATTCAAAAGATAATAAAATAGGCATTTTACTTGTTGGACATGGAAGCAGTTTACCCTATGGGCAAGAAGTTCTCTATAAACTGGCAGAAGGATACAGAAAAGATTCGGATTACCCTGTTGAAGTAGGATTTATGAATATAGCAGAACCTTCAATAGCAGCTGCAGTTGATACTCTTAAAAAAAAGCATGCGAGAAAAATAATCGTTGTGCCTGCATTTATAGCACATGGAATCCATACAAAGCAGGATATTGAATACGTTCTCCGCTTAAGCGATGAAAAAAGACCATCAAAAATTCATAATTTTGATGAAAGTGAAAGAATTGATTTCGATGGTGAAATTATTTACACTGAACCATTTGGTGCGGATTCAAGGATCGTTGAAATACTCGAAGAAAAGGTTAATAACATAACTGGATCATCTGACAAAGTTTTAAAAAATCAGGCGTTACGTTAATGTCTGATGATATAAGCAAAATTCCAGAATTAATAAACCTTTCAAAAATCTTCGATTTTTGATGCCACAAACACTACGTATTTTTTGGCTTTCAAAGAAAGTTATGGGTACAATTAATGTAAATATAGCAGGGCTTATCTTAATGAACTTTGCAGCCATCATGCTTGCTGCATTTGGTGTTATTGAGCCCGTAACTGGCGTTTTAATTCACAATTTAGGTTCCGTATTGGTAGTTGCCAATTCATCCCAATTTATAAAGTATCGTACGAACTATAAACCTCCTGAAAAAATCAGGGGTGTAAATGTGCCTTATCAAATTAAAACTAAAATATAAATATTTAATGGCCCCATAAACTGTTAAAAATTGCTATTTTTTAATAAATATAACAAATAAGGGAAACTTTATATGCAATGAATGATTTAGGTATACCTAAAAATTAATGAATGGAGGTTATTTTTATGCAATGTAAACTTTGCGGATACGTCTTTGATGAAACCAGAAAACCAGAAACCTGTAAACACTGCATGGGATCAAGTTGTAATAAAATTAAATGTCCCAACTGCGGATATGAAGTTTTACCCGAGTTTAAAATAGAATCCAAACTTGTAAACTTCTTAAAAAGGAGAATTAAAAGTGGAAATAAGTAAACCCGCAGAAAAAACACTGCAAAAGTTATGGGTATACTGGGTTTATTTTAAAGGAAATAATTGATTACAAAATGGATTATATGACCAAAAAGCGGTTAAAGAACTGGAAAATTTAAAATTAATTGAAACAGAATGTAATGAAATTCAGTTAACCCCCAAAGGTTTCGAAGAATTTACAAAGATAATTAAAATGCATGCGTTATCTGAAAAATCTGAAAAATTAATTCACGAGATTTTATTATAAAAAATATGGAAGCTGAAGTTCCAGTTTTATTTTTTGAATGATTGGCTGTACATATTCATTCGATAATGATAAATAAAAATAAAAAAACTAAAGTAGTTTTTAGTCTTTAATACACTCCAAACCTTCCAAACTTTCGTAAAGGATAGGTAAGAATGCCCCCACATCTGTTACAACACCTACAACCTGTGCACTTCCCCTATCTGCAAGTTTTGTAACTGTTGCAGGGTTTATATCTACACATATGCTTTTTACATATGATGGGAGTATATTACCAACTGCTATTGAATGGAGCATTGTTGCAATCATGATTACCATGTCAACATCCTGCGCATATTTACGCATTTCATCCTGAGCTTGAATAACGTCAGTTATAACATCTGGAAGTGGCCCGTCATCTCTGATTGAACCTGCAAGTACGAAAGGTGCATCATTTTTAACACATTCATACATAATTCCGCTTTTCAGTACTCCTTTCTCAACAGCATCTTTTATGGAACCTGCTTTGTTGATTTCATTGATTGCATAAATATGATGCCTATGACCTCTAACAACAGCTTCCCCACTTTTTGTACATATTCCTAAGGAAGTTCCATAGAGATCATTTTCAATATCGTGTGTTGCAAGGGCATTTCCCGCAAACAATACATCTATAATTCCTTCCCTTATCATTCGTGCCAAAATTGGGGCTGATCCAGTATGTACTATTGCAGGACCTGCTACTATTGCTATTTTTCCATTTCTTTTTTTAATTTCCCTGATTTCAGATGCTATGTTTTTAACTATGGATCTTACAGGTTTTTCAGAAGATGCTTCACTTGACATGAATTCAAAGACTCCTTTTTTACCCCTTGGTCTTTCAGGAGGTTCTACTTTGATACCTTCTCTTCCAACAGCCACTAAGTCTTCCTCTTCGATTCGTCCTATTGGCTTGCAGAATGCGCGCTTGCTTTCTGGATCAATTATAATCATACAGTCCATTTCAATATCTTCAACCTCGATCCATTTTCCCCCATATCTTACAGATGTTGGATGATTTGTGGTTGAGTAAAAATCATCAGGGAGAGTTTTATCCTTCTTGGATGGAACAAGTTCGATTTCCTTAATTTCAGAAATAACTGCCCCTATTTCACTTAATTCATCAAGAATTTCACCTAAATGAGATTCATTATCTCCTATAACTCGTATTTTAGCGTGGCTTACATCTTTTTTCTGTTTACCTATGTTAACATTAAGAATTTCAAAGTCCCCACCCATATCCATTATAAGATCAAGGGTCTTTGGAAGTGTTAATGAATCGATTATATGACCTGAAAGTTTAACTTCTCTTGTATCCATAATAACATCTCCAATTTAGTCTAAAGTAAAGTAATAATCTTTAAAATATTAATTAAATATAACTTAACCTATTAGTGGCATTTAAGTATACAAAATGCTATAAGAATTCTTCTTAAATGGATTTAAACTTTTTATCTCCGGAATTCTTATGTGACTATCTATTACTAAATCATGGT
>DADN01000174.1 GCA_002509665.1 Methanobacterium sp. UBA8 | reverse complement strand
TACAACTCTTTGTAACCCCTACAGCATCTGTAGCTGGTACAACAATAATTAATGTTGCAGCAATAACGGCTCAAAATGAGTTCAACCTGAACTTTAACATACCTATAAACGTGACCATTAATGTTNNTAGGAATGCAAAGTACAGGAGTACCAATAGCAGGAATAGTCCTAGCCATTTTAATGGTAATTGGTGGATTTATTGGAACCCGGAAAAAATAACAACAACCATAATTTTCCCCCATTTTTTTTTTAAATGAGAGCTTATTTTTGTAAATATTTTTGAAACTTGAAATTATGCTTATTTATAATTTAAAACCTTATTTATCATTATTTTTCCTGATTTTTAACTATTAACAAATTTTTAACTAAAAAAAGAAATGAATTCATCATTATATGAAATAAAGATAATTTAAGTGGTATTAGGGGATTCGGTTATATTATGGATTCTAAAGTTTTAAAAGATTCAATAATACTCCCCAAACTAAGGATATCTGCATAGATTTTTAAATCTTAAGATGTATTAATTGAGGAATTTTATGTTTTCATCATTATTTTTTTACAAGTTGTATTATAAGTCTATGGCAATCTTCATCGTCGATTTTTAAAGTTACTTCATCTCCTTCTTGCATATCTACAGCCTTAACCCATCCTGATGGGAGTATTACGTGGTATTTACCATTACAATGGACTACTCTACGTTTTTTCATCTTTTTTCCACTCTTCAAGATTAAAATTTTCAACGATTAAATTTCTAACAATTTTTACTACTTGAATTCCATTTCTGTATTAAGTTATTAGTAACGCAAAGTAAATTAAATTAGGTACATTTTTAAATAAAAAATTTCTTTTGGGATACTTTAAAATACATCTATAACTGAACCCTTGATAAATTATTTAAAAATCTTTTCACATTGAAGCAAAAATAACGTTTTAAATCTTTTTTATTCCTAATTCTTTAAAAGTAATTTTAAATTCAGTGCCTTGGCTCCGGTTAAGTTCAATCTCACCTAATATTTGGTCTGTTAAGCTGTTTACAATTTGTAGACCAAGTGAAGCTGTTTTTTGGAAGTCTAAATCATAGGGAAATCCTATTCCATCATCTTTCACTGAGAATTCATAATGATCATCCTTTGGATGAAAATCAACACTGATTTGGCCCCTCATGCCATCTGGAAAAGCATGGGTTAAACTGTTTGTAACCAGTTCATTAACTATCAAACCTAATGGTATTGCTGTGTTTATGTCCAAGAAGATATCTTCAACATTAATTTTTAGGTCTATAAGGCCAAAATCACCTGCATATGTGCGGAATAGTTCTTTTGAGAGTGTTCGAATGTAATCCCCAAAATCAATTCTTTCAAGATCAGTGGCTTGATATAATCTTTCATGTATGAGTGCCATGGAACGTGCCCGGTTCTGACTTTCCTTGAAAATATCTTTTGAAGCTTCATCCCTAATGTATCGTGATTGAAGGTTTAAAAGGCCGGATATGACCATGAGATTGTTTTTAACTCTGTGGTGAATCTCCTTGAGAAGCATTTCTTTTTCTTTTAAAGATAATTTGATTTGGTTTTCTGCTTCTTTAAGCTGAGTCATATCCAATATAACCCCCCTAATTCCCAAAATTTTATTATTACTGGTAATTCTGGAGCTATATACCATTATGGGAAATGTTGTACCATCCTTTCTTAGTGAAGTGTATTCAACACCTTCTAATTCTTCCCCACCTAGAACTTTCTCAATATTATTCTTAACTCGATGGCGATCCTCTGGAATTACAAGCTTAAGGGGATTTAACTCTTTATAAAAATCTTTTTCAGCATATCCAGTTGATTCAAATACTGCACGATTGACAAAGGTGATATTACCCTTCTCATCAGTTTCAAAAACTATCTGTGGCAATAAATCAGCCAGATTCCTGAATTTTTCTTCACTTTCCCTCAAAGCTTTTTCAGCTATGAAGCGCTCATTAATGTTTATTAAACTGGTTCGGAGTTTCTTCGAAGAATTGTTATCATCAAGTACTGCTACAGTCACTAACTGTCCAAAAAATGGACTTAAATCTTTTTTTATTAGCTTTAGTTCATATATCTGTTTTTCATCAGTTTCAAGAGCTTTTTTAGTGTTTTGATAGAAAATATGACGATAATCTGGTGCAATATATGGAATAAATGCATAATTGATTAAATCACCTTTACCGACTCCCAGTAGTAATGCGCCAGTTTGGTTAACATCATCAATCATACCTTTTTCATCCAAGGTGAAATATCCCACTGGAGCAAAATTATACAAGTCAATGTACTTCCTCTTAGATTCTTCTAACTCATTTTGAGTTTCTCTGAGCTCTTCATTTTGCATCTCCAACTCAATCTGATGCACTTGAAGTTCATGGATGATATTATTGACATCCTTCGGAATTTCTTCAAAACCTTTAATCTTCCCTTTGAGCAGATCCTCAGCAGTTCTACGTAGTTTTTTTGATTTATAAAACATGCCCTCAGAATGCGTAGATGGTATTCTATCTTCATATTGCATTTCATCAAAAGTTATTCTAAACTCTGTGCCATT
>DADN01000122.1 GCA_002509665.1 Methanobacterium sp. UBA8 | reverse complement strand
GACAATTCATTTGGATATTTCTGTTCAATGGTATTTGCCAGATTGGTAGCACTTGTGCCGTCTGCTGCTTTAACCAGTATTAATGAAACTTCTCCAGTGTCTCCAGTGAGGCTTTGAAGTTTTGACAGGGACATGACTACTCCCTGGTCGTCCATGAAGTTGCCTGTTTCATAGGTCCCTACAATTTTGAAAGTTTGATTGGATATGTTTAGAGTATCGCCTATGCTTTTATTCAACCTTCCAGCGGCTGTTTTACCTATTATTACTTCATTTCCGTTACTATAGCTAGTACCATTGGTTATAACAATGTCGTCCATGCTTAGATCACTGCTGTCAATTCCTATTACACTGTACATGTTCATTCTGAAGTTTCCTTGACCTTGAGGGTCTCCAGATTCACTTGTACTGTTGCTGCTACTTTCATTGGTGCTGTTATCGCTCAAGTCGATGTTTGTTCTTAAAACTCCTGTTGCATTGCCAACACCGGATATTTGCTGGATTTCACTAATTTTACTTTCATTAATTAGTTGCTGTCCGCCCATTCCGCCTGAGGGTCCCCCACCCCCATCTGGCCCACTGCCTCCACTATTACTCCCGGATATTACTGAAAAATCAGCAGCACCGGCAGTAAGTGCTTTTTGAGTGGATGCAGAAAGGTTGTCTGTTACAAGACCCAGTCCTACCACTGCAGCCACGCCTATTGCAATTCCGAATACTGCCAGTAAACTCCTTGATTTATTCCTAAATATGTTTTTTATAATCAAATTCCTGAATTTCATGCTCTTTTGTTTAAATAGCTCTATTTAAGTAGTTATTCCAGATTTAAGTCCAAATTTATACTAATTATGCCCAAATCTCTACCAAATTTGGGGATGTATTCATAAAATTAAAAACAGCTACAGATCACTAAAAAATAAATTCCTATTTTCAGCCTTAGAAATATTTCATAACTATTTTAGAATTTAATTATAAATTTGGAATATTATAGGGGATATTATCTAAAAACAGCGAAATTCCGGCATCTTTTGGGCTAAATTTGGGAAAAGCTTTATATTCTTTCTAGCTCTTAATTTGAGCATAGATATTATTATAAAAAACTTCAGAGAGCGAAATTTTCATGTTTACAAACAAAATTAAAGAAAAATGGTGGATTATAACCTTATTCAGTATATTCATATTCTCATTTATACTGGATATGTATGTATTAACGCGTTATAACTTATCTTACGGGATGGACGGCCCTTTTTATGATCTTCAAGTTTTAAATATACTTAAAACAGGCCTTCCTGCCAGTAATGATCCTCCACTTGT
The DNA here is from genome assembly GCA_002509665.1 of Methanobacterium sp. UBA8. Lineage (GTDB taxonomy): Archaea > Methanobacteriota > Methanobacteria > Methanobacteriales > Methanobacteriaceae > Methanobacterium_D. The sequence goes on along the minus strand of DADN01000122.1, from coordinate 3,994 downwards.
TTATTATATACTTACTCCATTTGTACTGGTAAGTGGAAATTCTTTCTTTGGAATAAAAATTGGGATGGCTTTAGTTGGGTCACTTATGGCATTTCCTGCATTTCTACTTACAGAGATGTTTAGTGAAAAGATTGACATAGAATCTAAGATCCCTGCCCTTCTGAGTGCATTTCTGATAACCGTAAACACATTTTACTTCCAGATGATTGGAGATTTCATGCAAAATTTAGTGGGTGTATTCTTCCTGCTCCTCTTAATATATTTTGCAGTTAAGTGGCTTGAAAATCCAAAAGAATGGAAAAAATATGGAACTCTGGCGATTACGATTTTTCTATGTAACATATTTACACATATTTATACTGGAATACTTGCGGTTATTCTGTTTATTTCTCTGTTACTGTTTAATTTGGTTTTAATATCTTATAAAACAGGTAAAGTTGAAATGAAAGGTTTAAAAATATTGGGAATAGTTAGTATTTTAGTTATAGGGGGATTAGCAGTTTTATTTGCTGTATATCCATATATGTTCTCTAAATTTGCTACTGTAATTTCATTCCTGAATAATTCATCTACAAGCAGTTCAAATTTAGCTGGGGGAAATTTCGTCAACCCAATAATATTTTTAACCGTTCCTTTCATTTTGGGAGTGCTTGCTACCATATATGTTCTTTATAATGGCATTAAAGAAAAAATAGATTTAAAAAGGAGGATAATAGGTGGAAGCACGCTTTTAGCATGGGTTTATTTGGTAATGACAGTTGTTTTAATTAGCCTGGCTGTGGCGCCTTCGATAGACTCTCAGTATAAAAGCAGGTTCATAGAACTGGCATTTGTTCCAATTGCCCTGATGGTGCCATTAGGCTTAAAATTCATTGAAAACTGGTTTTCAAAAAGATACCCTTCTAAAAGAAGGCTAAAATTAGGATTAATAAGTTTAATAGCAGTTCTATTTGCTATATCCAGTTTTTACACTGCCACTGGAGAATTTTCAAGCATGGGGCCAAGTATCAATTCTGACCAGTATAATAACATGGTATCTCTTAAAGAGAATCTTACATCTAATAATATCGACACAAATGGTGTAATATTGGTCAATGATTATCATACAGGTTACTGGGTAGAATACGTGCTTGGAATGCAGGTAGAAACAGGGAACCTGAGTGAAATACAGAAAGAATATCCAAACCGAACTGTATATGCAGTTACTTTGACGCAAAATAGCCAATCTCAATTAAAAGGAAATTCAGAGTATTCATGGAATCCATTACTTCCTTATTCATTCCCATTGGGGGGCTGGAATTTCGGTAATTCATTTAATTCAACTGATGGTCAAAAACAGTTTTCGCAGAATATGTCTGGTTCTCCTCCAGGAGATTTAGGAAATGCAACTGGACAAAATCGATCTGGTACTCCTCCAAACGGTTTAGGAATTAGGGGACAAAATAATGGAAATTCTCCATTTAACGTTACTGGAGCTGGCCTAAATAATGATGGGGGCGGTGGAAATGATCCAGGTAATGGAGGTTCATCTGCAGGTATGTCAGATCAAAGCTTAAACCAGATAATATCTAATTATGGGACCTTAATTTTCAGTGGAAGTAATTTTAAGATATATAAAATATCTTAAACTCATTATTTCAATAAAGTCCTTAAAATCTTCTATTTTGGGAATGACTTTGCAGCAGATAAAAGAAATTAAACTTATTAAAATAGATATAATTTATAAAATGAAGCTTGAAAGAATATTATTAATTCTTTTACATAGAAATAAAGCTAATCTTAAGTTTATACGCCTATCTAAAATTAACTGATAAATTTCTATTTGAACTTATTTTTCTAATTCTTTTTAAATTAGAAGTTAATGTTTTTTAAAATTAGCATGCTAAAATATAATTAATTCTAAATTAAAATAAAAAATTGTCTTGCCTCTATACTAAGTTATTGGAGGTGACCCACCCACTGTGCAATATAATCTTCTATGAGCGAAAGGGGATTCAATAGAGGCTTAGCCTCACATAGAAGATATTAAGCGACATATTTGGATACTTGCAGGTGCCCGCCAACCTGCAATTAATATTCTGTTTTTAATTTTTCTTGATATCACCTGATTCATTATTTTATATTGGGAGGTTTCGGTATATGGAAAGATGGTGAGATGATTTAACCCCTCAATATATGTAATTATGATTTTGACTTATTTTATCCCGATTTTTAATAATTCGGTTTATGTACTTCACGCTTTAATGTTGGAGGGCTAAATTTAAGTATTTATTCCATATTTATACCCAAATCTGTACCAAATGTTCCTGTGAAAAGAAACTTTTCAAATATTAACTGGTTTTCGGGGTAATATTTAAAGAGAAGAAATAATCTTTTAATTATCATCAATTAATTTAATATAAAAAGAATCTTATCGAATATTTAGCTCCTTTTTTTAGGTAATATCTAAAAAGAAGAAAGAATATTTAATTATAATTCAAAAAAGAGTAAAATAAGTTTAGTCCAATGTGATCTTTAAAAGGACTGATAGAGCTATAAGCTGGATTACATTAATGGAAGATAACGGGAATTGAGGTCGGTCTATATCAAAACCATGTTGGCCCATACCCATAACCAGATTTAAGATCAAAAATCCGGTAGATACAANNAATTAGTAATAGTGAAGCAAATACTAAAAGACCCATGGTAAATTTGGATTTGAGCTGCCTGTAATTTTTCATGTAGATATAAAGCAGCGCTATTAATAAGCAGATATTTGCAATTCCAACTACAATAGATAAATATGAGGTTCCTATACCTCCGATATCAATTCCATTTGGACCTATATGAAAAGGTCCTAGAGTGATACCGCCGTCATGTATGNNCTATCTATATGTGGTGCACCATGCCCTATACCTATATCTGGGTTCATATTCGTACCGTTCGGCACATTTGTAAAATGTGAACCAATATCTGTACCGTTTGGCGTTGTGTTTGTGGAATTTTGTATCATTTTATATCCTCTACTATCTCAATTTTTTGCATTTTAAATATCTACTTTTTCCCAATTTGTTCCCAAATCTCGTTGAAAACATCATAGTTTTTTTCCATATTTTCTGTTAGAAAATACATTTTACCGTATTTTCCTCCTGTGGACTTAATGATGCCGTTGTCTTCTAAAACTTTAATATGGTGCCTTATAGTTTTATAATCAAGCTGTAGTTCTTCAGAAAGTTGGTTTGCATTATATGGTCTTTCATTTAATGACTTAATTATTTTGGCACGGTTTAATCCACCTTTCATTCCGGCGATTAACCACCACAACAGCTTTTTCATGTAATCACTTATGAGAATTAGGACATTGCTCTATTTATTTTTATGATTTAAAAACCTGGTTAATAACATTATTTTTTTATATTATTCGCTCAATTGGTACAACCAGGATATCCTTTGCACCTATTTTTTTAAGCCTGTTTACGGTATTAAAGACTTCACGTTCATCTACAACTGCCTGCACTGCTACAATATCTTCGTTTGAAACAACTTGAGAAACAGTTGGTCCTGTAAGTCCGGGCATTGCTTTTTTAACGTCTTCAAGGTGTTCTTTATTGACATTCATCATGACGAGTTTTTTGCCCTCAGCATCTAGAACTCCTTTTATACCTGTCCTTATGGCTTCTATTTTTTCATTTTTGTCTTTAAAACTTTTTTTATTTGCAATTAGTTTTATGGAGCTTTCAAGCACGGTATCTATGATCTTAAGATGATTCATTTTGAGGGTGGTACCTGTACTTGTGAGATCTGCTACAATATCAGCAACGCCTATAAATGGCGCAATTTCAGTTGACCCGCTTAATTCAACTATTTTAACGTTTATACCCTTATTTTCAAGGTATTTTTTTGTTAGATTGGGAAATTCTGTGGCTACAATAGCACCGTCATCTATATCTAATATGTTGTTAATTTTAGAATCTTCAGGTACCGCTAAAACAAGTTTAGCACTTCCAAAATTAAG
>DADN01000135.1 GCA_002509665.1 Methanobacterium sp. UBA8 | reverse complement strand
TATGATTTACGGATGATAAGAGGGGATAAAAATGGAATACGAACCTGGAGAAGTCGAGAGAGATTACATCGAATTTAGAAAAGAAATGGGAGAGGAATAAACACTCTTCCTTTTACATATTGTATGTACATTACTATTTTTATAAATTATTTAAAAATGACCTAGATTCTTATAAATTGGGTCAACGTTATTAAAATATACAATTTCTTTACATTTTGTATTCGGTTAAGGGATCTGTTAACGTTAAAATGACTANNTTAACCGAATACAAATGGAAAAAAAGAGATGTTAAGTATATAATAGCTATCAATCGCCCTATTTTATGTACACTTATAATAACAGAATATGATATGACCCTCTTCCCCCGATTTTAAGTAGTGAAAAAGCTATTTTTACACAAAACGAAAAGTTTTTCAATTAAAATACTACAAAATTGCGAATGATCCTTCTAAAAAATTTAATATTATGCGAGCCTACGGCAGTATGCCAGAAGTTTGTAATTCTAATTTACGTTGTATCTTGAAATAATTTCGCATATTTAAGAATGTAGGCACATTGTCGCTTAATTGAAAAATGAATAGTTTTTCTAGTTAAATATCTGTATTTTACTGAATATTCTCCGCGATCTGCTGCCCTATATCGATAATTGAAACTTTCTATGAAATTTGTATTAAGAGTTAAATTTTGTAAAAAGATTATTTACCCAAAAATATATTTTTATTCCTTAACTACTATGATTGGTCCTTTTGGAAATGTATCATCGCGATTGACTTCAAAATATTTGTTCAGATGAATTAACTCTCTTTCAAACAGCGCTTCTCCCGTAAGAATAAAAGCAGGAATATTGAGTTCTTTTGTATTTAAATGCTCGAAAAGTTCTATTACCTCTATTGAATCTTTTTCTCTAATTGTGGAAAATAAAACCATATGTGCATTGATTTTTTGGGCTACTTTTAGTAATTTATCTACTTGATCTTTATTAAAACCTCTATCGGCTTTAACTTCAGCTAATCCAACCCTTATCCCTAAAGTGAATATTAAATCAATTTCGCTCAGACGTTCTGAGTTCTCGAACACATTATAATCAAAAATAATTCTTGTCGTAGAAAATCTTTGTTTAAATAGGAAATTTGTCGTAAGTAATACTGGAAGTACACCTTGATCAACAGAATTAATCACTAGTTCATTTAATCTAAAAGCGTCATTTATTATTTTTTTATTTGAAAAAATTGGTATATTTACAAAATTATTACAGCAATAACATTTCATTTCATCTTGTATTGATGACAGCGGATACCATAGCTGGCTTTTACATGAAGGGCAATTGAAACTTTTTCCGCGTAATAATATGTTCATCTCATATAATTTCTGTATGGAAAGATAGAATTCTTTTTGATTTGAGACGTGACGAGATAATTTTCCAGTTAAACTCTGCGCTTCAACAATTATGTTTGAAGTTAACGTGTTTATGTGATCAATCTTCTCCTCAAAGAGCTCAATTATCTTATCTTCAGGAGTACCCGTTTTTTCATGTAATTCCTTTGTTATCTCATCAATTAACCGTCTAATGCGTTTAGGAGTCATTTTTATCAAAAGTTCAAAGATATCTTTATCACACAAGATTTCCAAACTTTTGTACCCACCAAACATATTTATCAACTGATCTGTAATTTGACTGCCTGGCGTTTTTTCTATCCTCAACCCATATTCATCAAAAAGAGTTTCAAAAATAGTTTTAACTTCCGGAATATTTAATTCACCAATGTAAGGTGTTCCAAAAAGCCCAATTTTAATGAAATCAAATGTTAATCCATTAGAGCTAATTCTTGAAAATGAATGTGGAAAGCTAGTTTTATCTGCTGGTTCTTTGAAAAGTTCTCCTAATTTGAAGCTTTTAGGAAGGATTAATTCTTCCAAACCACTAACTTCTAAGACCATGTTAATATTGAAAAAATTAGAAAATAATTTTTCATTGGGATGATTCAAGATAAGTTTTTTGTTAATTATAGAGACATTTTGGGTGTGTTTAAAGAAATCCCATTGATGACTTCTTGAGTTAAAGTAATATTTATTATTGTCTATCTCAGACATATTACTAAATTCTTTGATTCGTGATCTAATTTCTGGACAAATATTTTCAGAAAAAATACAAAAATTGTGAAACTTAGTTAAGTATGTTTTGTATTCATCAAAGAATTCGATAGGAAGCCATAAATTGATATTACCTGGATAAGTGGCTCGTATGTTCCAAAAGTAAACTATACTTTCAATATCTTTGTTACTTCCAAATATAACTGTAGGTTTTTTGTTGTAATAATTTTCTTTATTATTGTTTATACTCCAAATATTAGTTGACCAATTCGTTGAAGACAATGCATTTGATATGGACATAAGACTTTCTTCATTTGAACTAAATAGGATTTCAAATACTTTATAGATCGAATCCAAATTATTAAAGTTAATGTTCTCAAAAAAGCTANNAAATCTAATATAGATATCTTTAATAGATGTCTCAAAATAATTTTTTAGAATATTGGGAAAATTATTTAGGGAAATTAATGAAGTTGATAAGTGATTTAGGTCAAAGACTTCTTTTTTCCCTTCAATAGTTAGTGTTTTAAATGTTGAATTTAATATTTCATTATCGCAACTTGAGAAATTGATAATAATGTCAGGGTCATGGCAATTAACAAATTCAATTGAATTTCCTAAAAATAACTTTTCATCGTTAACCAAAATTAGATTGAGAAAACCCCCTATTTCAGATGAAAAAACCTTGATTATTTCTATCAAACGTTTATAGTCATTTCTATCGATGATACAAAGTTTTCTCATGGGTCTTGCCTTTGTTGTAATTACTCCGCTTCTGTACATTTTAAGTCCCTTCTATTTCAATCTAATAGGCAACAAATTATTATAATTTCAAAATTATATAAAATGGTATTGGTTATATTGTGAGTTATACTGGTATATTCGCCTGTTCAGATAGTCACATGAGAATAATCTATAATCGCTATCGCATTCCCATAATCACATACGAAAAGTCAAAATCACAGTCATTTAAAACTGTCAAAATTCTGCTTTGGCAATGAACAAGGAAAAAACGGAAATTTTGAGGTTTCTTCCGATATTGGTTTTAACCAAGTATTCTCTTATAAGGTTTCACCTTCGTCGCTGCCGCTAATTGTCCAAAAAAAATTATTCCGTGATCTCAGTGTGCTTCTGGGTATACCCAATGCGGATGAGATTTTCTCCTTTGTAATTTTTTGAGTTTCGGCCTTGCATCTCACACTAGCTTTCAAGGCATCGTCGTACTTTTTGAGGCTTAAAAGAGTACAACCTTTTTCGTACCAATCAGTAAAATCAATTGATTCTCATTTTTGAAGAATATTTGATATTTAGGAAATGTCTTTTATTTTTTATCTTCTTTGTTTTTTAATTAGATTAATATGACTCGAATACTAAAGTCAAAATAACTCCCACGATAATTTCTTTAATAAAATCCTTTTTTCTACATAACTTTATTTAATTTGTTTTTATTTAAAAACATTACCAAATAGTTTTATTACATCGGAAGCGCAGAGGGTCACGAATACCC
>DADN01000163.1:22073-25247 GCA_002509665.1 Methanobacterium sp. UBA8 | reverse complement strand
ATGTTAACAGGTAGACAAGCATTGGTAGGTGGTTTTATAGAATTTATAGCACTTGCTATACTGTTAAAAATTTCCAATATTTAACTGCCCGAAAATCTTCGATTTTCGACGGTTCTCAAAAAATTCAATGAATTTTTGGAACCCAGAAAAATCGGAGATTTCTCGACGGCTTTTAAAGGTTACATGGGATTATTAATCCATTTTTTTCTTATTTTACTTTAAAATATACTTATTTCTAATTTTAAAAGCAATTATTTCTTTACAAACTGATTTAATAAGTCATGGAAAACTTCTGACTTTATCTGATAAAAAGGTTAAGATATTAATTTATTAATCTTGTTTTTCATAAATAAGAGCATCTAACTAACTTCCAAATGATTAAGGTGAATTTATGAAAATTATAAGATTTTTAAAGGATAATCATGAAAAAACTGGGTTATTGGAAGATGATCACATCATAGAACTTTCCTGCTCAGCCATAGAAGCAATTAACTCTAAAGCCATCAATAAATTGAAGAAAAACGTGAATTATAAAGTCGAAGATGTCAAAGTAATTCCCCCAGTTTTACCGTCTAAAATTGTGTGCGTTGGCTTGAATTACAGGGACCATGCAGCTGAACTCAATATGGAACTTCCAGAAGAACCCATAATATTTATGAAACCCCCAACATCCGTATCTGGGCATTTAGATAATGTGATTTATCCTGCCTCAAGCAATCAGGTTGACTTTGAAGGTGAACTTGGTATTGTCCTATCTAAAGAAGCAAAAAATGTAAAATCTGAAGATGCTGCAGATTATATAGGAGGATATGCTGCATTAAACGATGTAACAGCGAGAGATTTACAGAGAAAAGATGGTCAATGGACAAGAGCGAAAAGCTTTGACACATTTTGCCCCATAGGACCATGTATTGAAACTGATTTAGATCCAATGAACCAAAATATTTCCCTTAAACTCAATGGAGAATTTAAACAAAAATCAAACACTAAAAATATGATATTCAACATCTACGAGCTTGTTGAATTTATATCAAATATAATGACCCTTAAACCAGGTGATGTAATTGCAACAGGAACTCCTCCAGGTGTTGGCCCCATGAACATTGGAGATACTGTTGAAGTCGAAATTGAAGAAATTGGAATACTTAAAAATTTTATAAAAAAGAGTTAAAAAAATAATAAATTCACGCTTGAAATTCATTCAAGCTAATTTAATTTCCTGCTTTAATTATTTCTTTCCAGTTAACTCTTCAACTTCATTTTTACCTTTAGCGAGCTCCCTAACCTGTTCTTCATCCATTCTTAAAAGCATGGTCTGAAATTCACCAACATGGGTCTTTTCTTCTTGAGCTACGTCTTGAAGAACTTTTTTAAGGTCNNTCATCGTCAGTCATATCTGCCATCTGCTCATAAAGGTTAATGGCATCGAACTCTGCCATTATAGCTATTCTTAGAAGTTCTTGATCTAAATTTTTATTTTCTCTTTTTATTTTGTTAATATCTATAGGTACTTTAGAAAACATTCTTTTACTCCCTTAAGATACAATTTAATTGCTCATGACTCCATGTTATGCGCTATTTATAACCTGTTAGATTTAATCAACACTAAATTTTATACATGATAGGACATGAGCTTCCAAAATTCCATTATTTAATATGGATTTGATATTTTTTATATTTTATCATTTTCCAAATTTAACGCATAAAATAGGTTTAAAAATAAATTAATTAAATAAAAGTGATATTTTGCTTAAAGAAAATAGTAATATTTCTTAAAATAATATTTCATGCCCATTATACAGATACTATTCTAAAAAAATTAAAAATAATGACTTAAATAAATCAAATTAAAAAATATTCTGACTTTTTAACGATCCCCCAATTATAATCGCCATTATTTAGAAGAATCTGTCTCCTTTTTGCTACTTGATGGAATTAAAAAGGTCAAACCCATTGTTATCAGTGACAGCACTGCCAGAATAATGAAAACTATCTGAAAACTTCCAGTAATGTCCAGTATTTGTCCGGTCATGCTTGGCCCAATTACAGCACCAATATAACCAATTGCTACAACAACGCCTCCAGCGACTCCTGCATGTTTTTTTGGCATGATTTCTACAGGTAAACTGAGTAACGTGTTAAAACGCAAGATGTTTATGACCCCTGCAATGACCATTATAAACCAGATGGCAAGCTCGGAGGCATATAATATCCATATTGCAAGGAAAGCAAATATCAAACTAGGGGCCCATATAAGCAGTTTTTTCGATATATCACCCTTTGAAAACAACATAGGTACGAATATTACAGTCGGGACCCCTACCCACAGCATAATAGATGTCAAAATACCACTGAGCCCTAAGCTAAATCCTTTTTGTAGCAGGAAAGTTGGAAGCCACCCAGACCATGTATAAAAGAATGTATTATGGAGTAAAAGGATAAAAGCCAGCAGCCATAATGTTTTATCTTTTAATACCTCTTTTAATCCTACTACCGGCCCAGTTTGTTCAGACTCAATTTCAGCACTCGGACACGGCGGTTCACGGACCACGACCCACCACAAAATTGTTGCAGCGAGCAGTGGTACACTCCACATATAAAAAACACCCTGATAACTGTTAGTTAGGGGGTAAATCAATGGAACTGTAATAGCTAGAGCTGTCCCAATACCTGCAAGTAATCCAAATCCATTGATAATTCCCATTACAAAGCTTGTTTGCTGACTGGAACTGCATGATCTAGCTAATTTAGGCAAATTTGCAAATGTCCACCCCATACCAAAACCAAAAATGAGCGAAAATATGAGTAAACCCGAATAAGTTGATGCTGTTCCCCTAAGTGCAGCACCGATACATGCAATAATCGCCCCAATTCCAATTGCCCTTTTCAGCCCTATTTTATCAGCGATAATACCTGCAGGAATCGCTACTATAACTATCATAAGTATTGGGGCGCTGAAAAGTAAACTTGTCTGAAAATGAGAAATATGTAAATTTGCAGATAGTATAGTTCCCATTGGCGGAGTAACAAACAGGAATGCCCACGTACAGAAATTCAAAATTATTGCAATTATAATGATATTCCAGGGTATTTTATAGTTACCATTAACGCTGCCGTTATTCATTTTATACATCTCTTAAACAAGTTGATACAGCTTTTATCCATATTCACTGT
>DADN01000163.1:5968-22042 GCA_002509665.1 Methanobacterium sp. UBA8 | reverse complement strand
AATTAAAAATTAAAAAAGAGAGTATATCTAATTGATATCACTCCATATAAATAGCAGGTTTGTAGGGCATTGCATTTTTGAACTTACCCTTTGGATCATAGGTAGGTTTTTCATATACAATCACTTCTGCAGCTGCCTCGCTTGATAAGAAGTCCAGCGATTCTTCAATAATGGAAAACTCATCAATTCTACCTACATATTTAATTTTAGTTACCTCTCTTGCTACTTTCTTTGCAAAATCAGCAATTTCTTTTTTATTATCATGTAAGTTTTGTTTTATGGATTCTCCCATTATTCTACCTATATCAGGTCTTCCAATATCTTTTGCAATTTCGAAAACTTTCCATTTCCATTCAGGAGCTACATAAATATAGATTTTGTTGGGTTCTGCACTTGTGATCTTCTTTATTTCGTTTATATCTCCTGCAAGTCCTTGTACAATTTCCTCGGCCTTCTGAACTTTTTCATCTATTAAGTCCCCATCATATTCCGGCCACTGTGCATTTGATACAAATCCTTCCCCTTCAAGTTTGCTCCACAGTTCTTCAGAGGTATGAGGTACAAATGGAGACATTAAACGTGCCCAACCGCTTAATATGTATGTTAAAACGTTTGAAATTTCTTCTTTTGCTTCTCCGTCCCCTAATTCCTGTTCTATACGACGGAAGTAGTGATCAATATCTTTTTTGAATATGAATAATAATTCTTGAAGCGCTTTTCGTGTCTGGAATCCTTCAAGGGCTTCTGTTGCATCTTTAATTCGCATGTTAAATTGACTTAAGATCCATTTGTTTATAGGTTTTTTAACTTCTCCGAGTTCAAAGTCCTTTAGTGATACGGGAGACCCTTTAATTTCCGCCACACGATCTGCAAATTCTGAAAACCATTCTAACCGTCTTTTAGTTCCTTTTACTTCATTTTCTCTNNCGCCATGGTTCTGCAGATGCCATTAAAAAGAGCCTTACTACATCTGCCCCATAGGTCTCTATAGCATCATTCAAGAGGATTACATTTCCTTTTGATGAAGACATCTTGTTTCCTTCAAGAAGACCCATTCCAAAGACTACAATACCATTCGGCCACTTATATTCTGGGAATATTGCTGAATGGTGGAACATGTGGAATGAAAGGTGGTTTCCAACTAGGTCCTTAGCTGAAAGTCTCCAGTCCAAAGGATACCAGTAGTTAAATTCGTGCTTGATATCTTCAAAAAGTGGATCCTTTACGTTTCCAGAATATTTTTGCATGTCTAAAAATACATCGTCGAAGAATGAATCATCAAGATCTTCAGGATCAATGTCCTTCATGTACTTTGCAATTGTATAATAAGCCATATAAATTGTAGAATCACTTAAAGGCTCTATTAACCATTGGTTATCCCATGGCATTTTTGTTCCAAGCCCAAATCGTCGGCTGCAAGCCCAATCTTCTAACCAACCAATATAATATTCAAAATTAGCCCTTATCTCTGCAGGGACTATATTTTCTTGAGCAAGACAGTTATATGTACTCTGTTTCCACTGCTCATCGGAATATTTAAGGAACCACTGGTCTTCAAGTATCTTGACTACACATTCTGTACCGCACCTGCATACAACAGGTTTTTCTGCAAAATCATACATTACATCTCCTTTTTTAGCCTCAAGAAGATTTTCTATAACTTCATCCCTTGCAGAGGGTACTTTTAAGCCGTCATAATCTGGAATATTTGCCATAACTCCCTTTGCGTGTTCCAGCTTATAGAGTTCATTTGTGGCATCAGAAAGCCTTGGATCTTTCTGGTTTTTAACACCAAAGTTTTCAATTATTTCCTTTGCTGGGAATTTTCCGAACCCTTCAAGTTTTACAATGCTTATTGGTTCTATTTTTTCTACTTTCTCCTTTATACCATACTTTTCAAGCACTTCTTCATTCTCTTTAAGGTCCTTAAGTGCTATATAATCAGCAGGAGCATGTGCTGGCACTGAATAAACAACACCAGAGCCATATCCCGGATCTACAAATGAAGCAGGCAGTATAATATGTTCCTTGTCAGTTAAAGGATTCTTTACATATTGGCCTATTAACTCATTTGCATCAATAGCAGAATCAATAACAGCATCATTTTTTTGATGAATAATGTTATCAAAGGCTTTTTTAGTTATTATCCAGCTTTCATCGTGTATTTTTATGCGGATATATTCTTCATCTGGATTTAACCATAAATTGGTAGCTCCGAAAAGTGTTTCAGGACGGAATGTTGCAGCTACAAGGTAATCATCACCTATTTTGAATTTGACAAGGGTAAGCTCGTTTATTGCAACACCTTCACCTTCAAGAAGGTCGTGGTCTCCAACTGGATTCATTTCTTCTGGACAGTATTTTACTGGATGTTTTCCTTTACCCACATATCCTTTGCTTTTAAGTTTTCTAAACTGCCACTCGACGAATTTTTTATAATGAGGGTCTGTAGTTCTGAATTCTCTTCTCCAGTCTATTGAGTAACCCATACTTTGCATTACATCGTGGTATTCAGTACTGAAATATTTTACAATGTATTCAGGGTCTGTAAATTTATTAAGCTCTTCTTTTGAGACTTTATGGACATTTTCATAGATATTTAGTGTCCATGGATCTTTCCTTTCAATTCTTTTTGCAATACCTATAACTGGAGCACCTGTTACATGCCATGCCATTGGGAAAAGAACATTGTATCCCTGCATTCTTTTAAATCTTGCATATACATCAGGTACGGTGTAAGTCCTTCCATGTCCTATATGCATTGCTCCACTTGGGTAAGGATATGCTACTGTTAAGAAAATTTTCTCTTTATTATCAGGATTAGATTCAAATAAGTGTGATTCTGCCCATTTTTTCTGCCATTTCTTTTCTATATCGTTCAAGTAATCACCTAAAATTAATAGTTAATTATATTCTTCAATTTTATCTAATTTCACCATCCAAATAGTCCAAATAATCTTTAGAACCTTCAATTATTGGAATTGCTAAAATAGCAGGATTTTCATAACTGTGAATTTCTTTTACTCTTTTTATAATATTTTCTACATTACTTACTTTAGTTTTTGCAATGAGAATAGACTCATTATCTTCTTCTATTTCTCCTTTCCACCAGTACAAAGACTCAATTGCAGATATTATATTTACACAACCTGCTAATCTTTCTTCTACAATTGTTCTTCCTATTCTTTTAGATTCTTCTTCTCCAGATGTGGTTATATAAACTAAAGCATACACCATATTACCCCTTTTGACTAAAAAGATTTGAAATGAGTTTAATCTATCTCAATAAGAGATGGTGATGACAATTTATGTTTTGATGATTCTACCATATTTTTAACCCTTAAAACTTCATTTTCTTCAATTTTAAGGCGTTCTGCAATATCAGGAATGTTTAAATTTTCATCAGCCATGAGATACAGTATCTTATCTAAAAGATCATATGTAATCCCCAGCTCATCTTCATCAGTTTGACCTGTCCACAAACCTGCAGTAGGCGCTTTTTCTATTATATTTTTAGGAACACCAACATATCCAGCTATTTCCCTCACATGGGTTTTGTAAAGATCACCTATAGGTAAAACATCCACTCCACCATCGCCGTATTTTGTAAAGTACCCTACAAGTAGTTCAGTTTTATTTCCAGTTCCCATAACTAACCTGTTCATTGAATTTGAATGGTAGTAAAGAAGCATCATTCTTATCCGTGCTTTTAAATTTCCATTTGCAAGTGCACTGCCGCTGCACTCCGGGCACAATTCTGGGAAAGGTTCAATTATAGGATCTATGTGTAAATTCTTGTATTTTATTCCTAAATTTTCTGCAACTGTCTTTGCGTCTTCTATATCTTCTTGAGATGTGGTTTCACTTGGAAGTATTAATCCAATTATTTTATCACTTTCTACTACCCTTGCACAAAGGTAAGCAACTGTTGAGGAATCTATCCCGCCGCTAAGCCCTATAACTAAACCATCAGCTTTTGATTCATCCAATTTGCTTTTTATAAAACAGCATATCTTTTCTACAGCATTTTGCGCATCTAACTTAGGAAATTCAAATTTTACTTCCATCTTAATCACAGTTTTTATTTTAAAATACTCATGCACGAGCTTTATGTTACTATTTATTTAGTTATTGATTAAATAAATTGGAATTTTTTTAAGCAAGTTCAACTTAAATTAATCAACCAGATGTAAAAATCGAAGATTTTTCCGGTTGAAAATTACAGATTTTCAAACATGCAAAAATTTTCTATTTTACAGGTATACTGAACATGAGCGTTCAAGATTCACTTAGCAGTATGTTTATAATTCTTTAAATAAGACTGTTTTTATAGGATATAATTTTAAAAATATCTTTTTATGATATACAAGGTGATATGGTAGATATAACAGAATTATTAATGTCTAAAATATAATTAAACAACTAGAATTTGCATATTCCTTTATTATGTTCCCATTATTAAAATTAACACATTTTCACTATATAATTTACAAATTCAATTTATCTAAAAAACTTTAAACATAAATAACCGCTTTTTAAGTAATGATTTAAATTTTAAACTAATTTGAAAAAAATAAAAATAGTTTTAAGTGTGTTTATCCTTTCCAATTAACCTATTTAGGCAAGAATAATGTCACTACCAAGCTTATACTTAAGCCCATCACAATTATAACAGTAGCCCATGCTATATAATTAAATAACCTTGAATTTACATGTTCTCCCATTATACTTTTATCATTAATGATTAAGAGCATTAATATCAGTAAAAACGGCAGCAAAATACCGTTTGCAACCTGTGAAAGGTATAATATAGAGAGCAACGGCACATTTGGCATCATGATGACTATAACTGCCAGTATTATAAGCCCAAGATATAGCCCATGGAATATTGGAGCTTCTCTAAAACTTTTAGAAACACCTGCTTCAAATCCTAAACTTTCACACACGTAGTATGCTGTAGATAATGGTAGAATACTTGCTGCAAATAAGGAAGCATTTAAAAAACCAAATGCAAACAATAAACTTGCATACTGTCCTGCAAGTGGGGCAAGTGCAGTTGAGACATCTGCAACATTATTAACCTGGATTCCATTGGAGTTAATAGTAGCTGCACATGCTATTACTATGAAAAATGCCACTACATTTACGACTATCGCTCCTAATACCGCGTCTATCTTTGAGTATTTTAGATTTTTTAAAGTTATTCCCTTTTCTACAACCGAAGATTGAATGTAAAACATCATCCATGGAGCTATGGTTGTTCCAACCAGTCCTATAACCATAGTAATATAAGCAGTGTTTAAAGATATCTGAGGTACTATCAAATTATGCGCAGCTAAAGCCCAATTTGGCTGTGAAAGATATCCTGCCACAATATATGATAAATATACTAATGAAGCTAATAAAAATACCTTTTCGACGCTTTTATAAGTACCCTTAACCACCAGAAGCCAGACAAATAGCGCAGCTACAGGTAATGCAATGAATTTAGGAACTCCAAATATTCCACTGCTTACAGCAATACCTGAAAATTCAGCTAGAATATTACCCATATTAGCAGCAAGCAGGGCGATCATCATTACAAATGTAAGTTTTAACCCTACCTTCTCACGTATCAAGTCTGCAAGTCCTTTGCCTGACACAACACCCATTCGCACGCCCATTTCCTGAATAATAGCTAAAGCTATAATCATTGGAATGAAGAGCCAGACAAGATCATATCCAAACTGAGAACCTGCCAGTGAATATGTTGTTATACCACCAGCATCGTTATCAACATTGGCAGTTATAATCCCAGGACCCATTACTGAAAGAAATATGATCAAACTCAAAATTAGGGGGTGTTTAAATACCCTTGTAAAAATTCGAACATCCATTTAAAGATCCCCTTATCTTCCAAACATTCTTGGAACGTGTTTTTTCCATGCGGTAGGTAATACAATATCTATGGCATCATCTACAGTAACAACGCCCAGGATCTTATTTTCGTCTTTAACTACAGGAAGGGCAAGTAAATTATATTTCGCGATTTTTTTCGCCACATCATGCTCTTCTTCCATGACATCAACCGATATTATGTCTCTATGCATGACCTCTGTAACTTTTTGCTCAGATTCAGTTAGTAATAGTTCTCTTAGAGATATGACTCCAATTAATGAATTAGAATCAGATAAAATATAGATATAATAAATACTTTCCACTTCTCTAGCCATCTTTCTAAGCGCATTAAGTGTTTGACGTGCCGTAAGTCCTTCTTTAACTGATGCAAATTCTGTAGTCATTATTCCTCCAGCAGTATCTTCTGGATACTTTAAAAGTGATTCTACATCCTTTGCTTCTTCGGGATCCATTAATTCAAGTAACTCTTGTGCCCGTTCATCTGAAAGTTCGCCTATTAAATCAGCAGCATCGTCAGGTGACATCTCTTCAAGGATATCTGCAGCTCGCTTAGTCTCCATTTCCTCAAAAAGACTGACTTGCCTTTCAGGAGATATTTCTTCCAATGCATCAGCTGCAATTTCATCATCAAGTGAATTTATAATAGTAATTGAATCATTGATACTCAATTGATCTACAATTTCTGCTATATCTGCAGGGTGAAGCTTTTTCAAACTGTACTCCGGTACTTTTAATTTTAAACGAGATACATCGCTTTCAAGCACATCTACATCCATCCATGATATATAATCCTCTTGAAGATTTATTTTAAGGCTGCTTGCAATCTTTTCAATGCCAAGACGCCTTAATATTCCTTTAAAACTTATATCTACCCCTATAAGTCGGTAATATCCTCGAGTAGTTGATAATTGAAGATCGTTGATCCTTCTTATTTTTTTACCTTCTAAATCAACAACCTGTTTGTCGAGGACGTCTTCCACAAGTTTAATATCCCTTTTTTTAAGCTTATACTCCATAATGTCATCAAGCTTAACCCTAAGCTTAATTTCTTTATTTATATGGTCTACATCTTCCCAGGAAACAAGTATATCCTTTTTAGTGGACGTACGTATGGTTATTGCCTCAACTAGCGGGTAAAGTATATTTACTGATACTACAAAGTCTTTAAACTTTCCAACCTTGTTACCATCAAGGTCAACTACTGTTTTTTTCATGATTTCACTTAGAAAACGCATCGTACCACCATCCAATTAAATACTGCTATCACTCCGTCCCTGGGATTATGGGAACCATATCTTCCTTAACACGCTCCATTACAATCATTTCAGTTAAATCTTCAACACCATCAACTGAACGAATCTTGCTGTTTATTAACTTATTGAGCTCTCCAATACCTGGAACCCAAACTTTAATAAGAATATCGTACTCTCCCGATACACTGTATACTTCTGATACTTCCTCAAGCTCCGATAACTCTTCTTTAACAGATTCGTGCTTTTCAGATTCTGTTTGAATTATAATTATGGCCGTTATATTAAGGCCAATTTTTTGCCAGTCTGCTATCATTGTATATCGTTTTATTACATCTGCCTCCAGCTTTTTAAGCCGATTTGAGATAGTTGCATCAGGAACATCAATTTCCTTTGACATTTGAGATATTGTAATTCTCGAATTTTTAATTAAGGAACGGAGTATAGCCGTGTCTATATCATCCATTGTTTATCCAACACCTGTTTGGTTATTGCAAATTATTGTATACCAATGATCACTTATAAAGGTTTGGGAAAATTACCAACATTTTACAAAAAGTTGAGGATTTTTCCAAAAGTAGGCAAAATCATTGGAAATATCGAAATATATAATAAATTATATTAAATTTTTATTAACCATAAATGAAAAATGTTCATTTTTTCTAGTAATTTTAGAAAAAATAGCATTAAACTCAAAGAATTTGTAAAATTAAATAAAAAGAAGGGAATGTAAAAAAATAACCTCAAACGCGTAGCTTAAGAAAATGCAAAGCATGCAAAAATCTAAGATTTTTGCTGTGTCAAATCAGAGATTTGACAACATTTTCTGTGCATCAAAACGAAGTTTTGATAGCGTTTGGGGCGTGTAAAATCAGAGCTTACGAATCGAAGATTCGTGCCCCAAAAATTCGAAGAATTTTTGAGGGATTTGACAGGTTTTTGAGGATTTTCGAGCGATTAGTTAGAAGCTGGGCTAGCTTCTGCTTCGCCGTAGAGAATTTCCCCAATATAGGTAAGCTTATCCATACCTTTAACTTCTTCTGCCTGAAGAGGTATTTGTGCTATAAGCTGATTTCCAAACTTCTGATTGATAGTTTTAAGGCGCTGTTCTTGTATTTTACGCCTTGCAGCACAAAACTCACAGTCAGCTTCTTCTGGCTGGATCTGGTTGACTATAACACCATCAGCAGTCATATTATACTTAGCAAGTGCTTCCATAGCCCTTTCAGATTCATAAATTGACATTTCTTCAGGTATAACAACCATTTTGAAGGAAGTCCTTTCTGGATCTGCCATAACTCCTCTTGCTTCGCGTATTCTCTTTTTGGTTTCTTCCATGTCCTCTAAAGCACGGTCTTCTTCTTCTTCATCACCCATAAACGGCATGATGTTTTTAAATGCTTTGGCCATACTTCCAACCTGACGCCTGATTTTAATCATCTTTCCAACCCATGAATCCATCATTTCAGGGAAAGAAAGTAATCTTAAAGTGTGTCCTGTTGGTGCGGTATCAAAGACAACAATATCATACTCATCAGTAGTCATGTACTGCATGAATTTATCAAATGCAGCTGTTTCATCAATACCAGGGGCCATTGAAGCCATATCCATTTGATCTTGGAGCATTCCCATATCCATACCCGGATTCATTGCTTTCTGCTGTTCCATCTGTGCCTGATATTCTTGCATAGCAATTTCAGGATCGATTTCCACTGCTTCAAGATTTTCAGCTATTGGTGTTGGGTTGTGCCCTATATTTTTCTCATAAGAGTCAGAAAGGGAGTGTGCAGGGTCTGTAGAGATTACAAGGGTCTTTTTACCCTGTCTTGCAAACCATAATGCTGTTGCAGCAGATACGGTTGTTTTACCGACTCCTCCTTTTCCACCTATAAATACAAATGTTGTTTTTCCTTTGTTGAATTTAAAAAGGTCTTTAAATGCCATTTTAATCCTCCATAACTATATTGATAAATCAGTAAAAAAACTAGATTTTATTATAGTTACATTTTGTTCTTTTTATATTTAACCTCTCTTACAAAAATCTCTTAAGATTTTATGATTTCTTCAACTCACAAAAAAGTTTTTGTGACTCAAGCTTGCAAGTTTTGAAAAGTTAATCAAATCATTAACCCTTTAGAAAGGGCCATATTTCTTTTAATTTATAAGGCAAATAATAAATATTTTGCTTATCATACATAAGAAAATACTAAAATTGATATATTATTTACTTAATTTAAAGGGAGGATAATATGGCAGAACCTGAAAAACCATTAACAATTCAATTTCTTATACCTGATTTTGAAGTAGGAGTAATTAATGAGTCATTAAGTGGTGAGTCAGAAGAATATGAAGGTGCAGTGGAAGATATGAACAGGTACCTCATTGGACAGCCCCAAAAATTGGATTTTGATAAAGTCCAAAAAGAGTTTAATGACCGTTTATTTGAAGTTTTAAGCATTTTATCTGAATCAAAACCAGTATCAAACGATTTTCAAATAGATAAAGTAACTTTTTCAGTCGGTGTTAATTTAGATGGAAAAGTGTCAATTTTTGGATCCAGCGGGATATCTGTAGGATCTGACGCCGGAATTCAAATTACTTTAGCACGTAAATAGATTATCTAGGGGTGTAACATGCCTGTTTTAAAAAGAGATAGGAAAAAACTTCACAAACCTAAAAAGGTCCGGGAAGAGCCTATTCGTTATAGAAGAATGAGTATTAAAAAGACCAAAAAGTAAACTGAGTCACGAAATGTTTTTATAGAAAAAATATTAGATAGATAACATCAAACTGTTTACAATATTTATTTTGAGAGTTTAGCTAAATTAGATAAATTCAAATATAAAATTTATATTTTAAGCTGCAGGGGTTCCCGAGCGGTCAAAGGGGATAGGTTCAGGGCCTATTGGTGTAGGCCTTCGTGGGTTCGAATCCCACCCCCTGCACTTCAATCATACAGAAATTCTAAGGATTTTAACACTCTGAAAATGTCTCTAGTCAACAAATTATACTTATTTAATTGACTCGTTTTAAAATTATTAAAAATTAGTTAAATTGGAATTACAGGCACTGTAATTAGAACAATATTTAACAAATTACTATTTTAATTTCTAAATTCTGGACAGAATGCACTATTTTAAACTCGAATAACTTAAGAATTGCCTTTATCGTCTAAGATTTGCTAAATAAGAATATTAGTATATTAAAATTAGTTAGAATTAGAATAATGAGCTATTTAGTAAAACTAAATTTAAATATTTCTATTTAATTGTAATAGTAAATAATAAAATAAAATATTATCAATAGATATTTAATCATTATGGAGGGGATTTAAATTAAAAAAAGCATGTTATTAATGCTGATTTTTACTATAACAGTTTTAATTTTTGTTAATGGCGCATCTGCATCTGTTAATTTAACGGATAATCAAAAAGAAAAGATTTTAAAAGTACAGATGCCATTTATTAAAAATCAAGGGCAAATAAATAATAGTAATATTAAATATTATACTGACACGTTCGTAGGCCGTGTTTATGTTACTAATAAGGGTTTAAAATATAATTTAAAAGGAAATAAAACTCTTTGTAATGTAGAAGAAACTTATGTTAATTCCAACACTGTTAATGTGAAGGGAATGAATAAATCGACTACTAAAGTGAATTACTTTAAAGGAAATAACTCACAGACAAAGATATCCACTTATAATCAAGTTAAATACTCAAATCTTTATAATAACATTGATCTAGACTTAAAAGCTTATGGCAATAACATAGAAAAGATTTTTACCATTCACCCTAATGGAAATTCAAATGATATTTGGATAAAAGTAGATGGTAGTTATGGTTTAAGAGTCAATAATCAAGGGCAGTTAGAAATTTTAACTACCCAAGGTGTTTTAAAATTATCTACACCTTTCGCATATCAAGAAATAAATGGTAAAAGAGTGAATATAACTGTATCTTATCTGATAAAAGGAAATGAATACACTTTTAGCTTGGGACATTATAACAAGTCTCATGATCTAATAATAGATCCGTTACTTGCCTCTACTTATCTTGGTGGAACACAGGCTGATTACGGTTATTGTATTGCTCTAGATCAAGATAATAATGTTTTTGTAGGAGGATATACAGGTTCAAATGATTTTCCTGTTACAAATCCTTCTGTAAATTCTTATTCAGGCAGCGGGGACATTTTTATCTCTAAATTTGATAGTAATTTAACTACGCTACTTGCAAGTACCTATATTGGAGGAAGTAATTCGNNTCGATATGGTTTTAGATAAATCTGGCAATATTTACTTTACAGGAACCACAACCTCTTCTGACTTCCCTACAACTTCTGGTGCATATGATACATCTTACCATAAGAATGATTACGGAAGTTTCCTTTTTGATGATGCTTTTGTATCTAAAATAAATAATAATCTTGACACCATACTTGCTAGTACTTATATTGGGGGTAAATATGAAGATGTTGGGCATGCCATAACTCTAGATAAGGACAATAATGTATATATAACTGGAAATACGTATTCATCAGAGTTTCCATTTACAATAGGTTCATATGATAGTACATACAATGGAATCAACACTATTTTCATATCTAAATTAAATTCAAATCTTACTACCCTTTATGCAAGCACATTTATCGGTAGCGGCGGCGTATCTGATATTGCAATAGATAGCTCCCAAAATATATTTATTGCAGGAAGCGCGGATCCAACTTTTCCTACAACCTCAGGATCATACGATGAAACATTTAATGGAGGGCCTTCGGATGCTTTTATTGCTAAATTTGATAATAATTTAGCTACTTTACTTGCAAGCACATTTTTAGGCGGAGGATGGGAAGACTATGGATGTAAAATTGTCTTAGATAGTTTTGATAATGTATATATCGGCGGAAGCACAGGTAACAGTACTTTTCTTTTTCCTACTACCGTTAATGCGTATAATAGAACGATAGGTAATGGTGGAATAGATGTTTTCTTGTCTAAGCTTAATAATAATTTAACTACTCTACTTGCAAGCACATTTTTAGGTGGAAATAATTTAAACGAATTAATGGACATGGCTCTTGATCAATACCAAAATGTTTACATTTTTGTACTTACAGGCTCAACAGATTTACCTGCGCCTTATGGCATATACGACACATACAACATTAATGGAAGCGTTTACATTGCCAAATTTGAAAAAAATTTAAGTAATTTGGTTGCTAGTTCATATTTCCCAGTCAGCATACCAAGGAGCATTGCCATTGATCCTTCAGGTAATGTGTATATTACAGGAGAAACACAAGTTAACATTCCTACAACTACTGGAGCTTATGATACACTGTTTAATGGAGGATATACTGATATTTATGTCTCTAAATTAGATAGCAATTTGTTATGCCCTCCACGAGTAATATTTACAGGTCCAGAAAATAATGCTTCAAATGTTGATGCAAATAAAGTAATTAACATTACTTTTAATTTACCAGTGAAAGCAGGCAGTACCTATGAAGATATAACTCTTAAAGACCAAAATAATGTTGATATACCCATTACTAAATTAATTGATGGAGTTAATCTAATTATAAACCATCCTAACTTATCTAAAAATACTAAATATACACTTAATCTTCCAGCAGGTTCTATAGCTACGTTAACAGGTTGCCAATTGACAGATAGTTATAACATTAGTTTTACTGTTGACAGCGTATCACCATCTGTAATAGCAGTTGATCCAGTTAACAATACAATGATTAATATTATAAATAAAACAATTAAAATCACTTTCAGTGAGCCAATACAGAAAGGTAGTGGTTATGATAGTATTTCTATTACAAGACCTTCAGGTACTATCCCCCTAACTAAAAACATAGATGGAAACTCTTTAATCCTAATTCCAACTTCAAATTACGTTAATGGAAATTACACTATAAATATTCCCATAAATGCAGTAGTGGATTTAGCAGGTAATAGCCTATCACTGTTTACTTCAAGATTTACAGTAGACACAGTACCTCCAACAGTAAATGCTAGTTCCAAGGGCGGATTATTTAACACTTCTCGAAGTGTGATTTTAACTGTAAATGACAATGAAGATCCAAATTCAACAATATATTATACAACTAACGGAATGGACTGGAATCAGTTTATAGGCTCTGGAACAGTTTTAATAAACAATGAAGGAGTAACAAACTTAGAATTTTATGCAGTAGACACTGCAGGAAACCCTTCAGCCCATACAAAATACAGTTACACAATTGATAAAAAGATCCCCACGGCAAGTGCTAATCTTAAAAATGGATCTTATAACACCAGTAAAACCGTTACACTGTCAATAAGCGAATCTGGAACTATTTACTACACTAAAAATGGAAACACTCCAACTACAGCAAGTACAAAGTATACTGGGCCTATTAGCATCACTTCTACAACCACTTTAAAATTCATTGCAGTAGATAAAGCAGGGAATAAATCTCCATTTTACACTCAAAAGTACATCATTGACAAAACAGCTCCAAAAGTATCTTCAACCAACCCAAAAAACGGTGCTACTGGATTTTCAAGAACAGCCGTAATTTCCATTAAATTCAAAGAAAACATTAATTCAAGCGTTAACTGGTCTAAAATATACATTAAGAATCTTAAAAATGGTAAACTGGTCTCAATTAGTAAACTAATCTCAAAAAATGTTCTTTACATTAAAATGAGTTCAACAAGATATGCTTACACGTGGTATCAAGTTTACATCCCCAAAGCAGCGATAAAAGATGATGCAGGTAACAAGTTAACAGCAGGATACACTTTTAAATTTAAAACAGGCCCCTCTTCTGCAACCCTCGAGTAAGTTGAGAAGATAGATAAATCTTCTCTCAAATTTTAATTTTTCTTTTTTAAGGTTAATGCTTTAAAGTTCCATAACTTCAAAACTTTAAGTAATATTCTTTTATTCAGTACCAAACCTTTAAAACAAAAAAACACGGCTGCGGACCTAAATAATTAAGTTTCACATCATCTAAAGGCGTTCCCCTTGGAACTCCAATGACATAACTATCAAAACTATCCCGTGAATCTCCATTTAAAACATGGAACCATAAGACTGCATTTGTATTATTACCCATAGATGCTGCTATTTTATTATTTACAAGTACTGGTACATTACTGAACTTTTCATTACAATTCTTCTGAGCATCTGCCCTATCAATGCCCCACCTTGCAGAATCAGCCACATATGATGGATCAGTGATTACATAAAAATCTGTTGAGTTTAAATCTCCAGAAGTAACATTAAAATGATGGCACACCCATCCAAAAGCTCCTGTTTTAGAATTATTGTGGCCTCTTTGCGGGCAGACTTCAAATTCATGATTTTCTGACCATTGCTGATCTTTATGCCCCCTAATTTTAATTACAGCAGATATATACATAAAATCACATAAAACCGTCCTATTTACAACTGCAACCTCGCAAGCGCTCTCCGGAACTCTATCATCCATCACTATTATCGGACTTAATGAAGGATCTACAGGGTAAATCGCCATGCTGGAATTAACACCATATGGAAGGACACTACCATACATAAGCGGGGCATAATTGTCTTTCAGTTTTAAAATTTTTATAAATGAAAGAGTATTAGGAACTGTGCAGCCTGCCTCTCTTTTTGCAAGTCCCGGCACAGTATCCCCTTTGATCCCATAATCTTCCCATTTATCCGGAGATCCAGAAGACTTTATGAGCATATCCGCTGCATCAGTGGTTATTCCCTCAAGTGAAAGTCTTGATGAATAATCCTGCGCTTTATAGCTTACCATATCCATAGCATCTGCAGAAATACCTAATATAACCGTAATTATAATTAGAGCCAGTAGCACATCAAGTGAAAATATCTGTGCTTTATTATCCTTTTTAAAGTCTTTTTTTCTCATTTAATCACTTAATACTTGGGTAAACCGTATTTCTGCCTATGTCCATTATCTAAAAATAATTTCAAGTAATTAGATTTATCCAAATAGTATACAATCCCTTTTCCAGAATAAACATGATCATCGAATATTACATGCTCACTTGAACATGGAGCAAACATTAATGTTGAGTTAGAAGAATTAGAAGGTGCTATAAATGTCTCAAAGCCATAATGAGGACATGTAACTTTACCTTCTAACCTGCATAAAAAACATGAGCCATCACTGCTTTCATGAAAATAACCTGTATCTATACAATTTTTAAGTACAACAAAATAGGGAGGATTTCCATGGCCTATATACGGGTCATAAGGGCATTTCTTAATAAAAAGAGGTGATGTAGCATTTTCATAAACATTGGCATTTTTTAAATGTTTAGCTTTCAAAAGGCTTGCAAGACTTGAGCCATAAAGAATTTTTGTACTTGTATTGGCCATTTTTCCATAGTTTTTACACTTTATAAACGGCAGTGGATCTTGAACTGGATAATTTGAGTCCATAATTGAAATATTTTGACTTATATGCTCTTTATGAGCTATATTGCCTTTTTGAACATAAACTGTTGAATTAACTTCTATTTTAAAAGGGTCTTGTGTCGGATTTACAGACCATATCTTACATGTGACGTTTATATGTTCACTGTTTTGATATTTTTGAGATAACTGGCTTATTCCTTCCTGTAAATCATTTTTAATATAATCACTGCTATCATCTAATGGATTTCCTGTTTCAACAACATTATTTGTAGCTTTTTGCAGGATTTTCTCTGTTAAAATAGGTATATTATCTTCAATGTCTTTTGCTGTGTAAAATGTTACATCAGACTGTATTGCCAAACTTTGAGTTTCACTGCCAGTGTGAACCATATCTACAAAAACCGCTATTAAAAGGAAAACAGGAATTATAAGAAGAAGGGTTAATCCGCTCATTATATATCCTTTTTGATCCATTTATGTCACTTTAAGCAGTT
>DADN01000163.1:561-5875 GCA_002509665.1 Methanobacterium sp. UBA8 | reverse complement strand
ACTATTATTAAATATAAAATTAATATTATTTTAGAAAATAAAAACCAAAGAATTTTATTGTAGTTAACCCTTATAATTGCTAACAAATATATATAAATAGATCAAAGAGACATCTAAACTTACAGTTTAAATTATAATAATTAATTATTATAATTAATTTAACCAGAGTTATATCAACTCACTTTGAAAACGTTCGACCGGAGGAATCAAATGAAAGATATAGTAAGAGGATGGCGTCACATACCACAGAGGTACAGTCTAATTGGATCAAAATGTTCACAATGCGGGACAGTTTTTTTCCCAAAAAGAGTCATATGTCCAGAATGTAGAAGAAAAGGTGAACTAGAAGACATTAGATTCAAAGGAGAAGGAAAAATTCATACTTATTCTGTCATACATACTCCTACAGATGAATTTAAGACCATTGCCCCATATGTAGTGGCTATAATCGAACTGGAAGAAGGAGCAAAATTAACAAGCCAAATTGTTGACTGCAACCCAGAAGATGTAGAAATAGGCGATGAAGTTGAAATGGTCTTTAGAAAAATAAGAGAAGAAGGCGACGATGGAGTGATATCCTATGGATACAAATTCAAACTCAAAAACTGCTAAAACAGGTATTTTACTTGTAGGACATGGAAGCAGACTGCCCTACGGAAAAGATGTAGTTAGTCAGTTAGCTGAAATGTACAAAGAAAATTCAGATTACCTTGTTGAAGTAGGATTTATGAATATATCCAAACCTTCAATACCTTCTGCAATAAACAAGCTTGCAAAAGGCGGTGTAGAAAAAATAATAGTAACACCTGTATTTTTAGCGCATGGAGTCCATACAAAACAGGACATTCCACATATTTTAGGTTTAGATAATGGACATGAACATTCACATGGTCATGGCCACAGCCACGATGAAGAGGAAGAACAAGAAGAAATTGAATTTGAAGGTGAAATTATATACACCGAACCTCTTGGTGCTGACGCAAGACTTGTTGATATCATTAAAGACAGGGTAGCAAGTGCCCTCTAATATTTTTTTCTTTTTAAATATTAAATTATAATTAAAAAAGGTTAAAAAATGCCCCGTAAAATTTCAGATATTGGGGAAAAAGAACTTATAAAGCAGATTTTAAGTAAAACTGAAAAATCCAACTTTAATTCTGTTTTTTTAGATAATTTTTCTTTTAAAAGCCTAAGCGATGATGCTGCACTTATCAATCTGGGAGAACAGTATTTAGTTGCAACATCAGACATGCTTTTTAAATCTACTCATTTTCCAGATGATATGAACTATAATCAGATTGGTAAAAAGGTAGTAACCGCAAATGTAAGTGATTTAGCTGCAATGGGTGCTAAGCCAATCGGGATTATTGTTTCTATGGGACTGCCGCGAGATATGTTACTTGATGAATTTGAAGAACTGCTTAAAGGCATTCTGGATATGTGTTCAAAATATGATATGAAGCTCATTGGAGGGGATACAAATGAATCTCAGGAGCTTACTCTTTGTGGAACATGTTTAGGAATTGTTCAAAAAGAAAATGTTTTAATGAAAGATGGAGCACAGCTTGGAGATATAATTGCTGTCACCGGCCCTGTTGGACTTGCAGCTGCAGGATTTGAGGTTCTGTTTAATAAAAACAAATTCCAAGATTTGAATCCAAGCTACAAAGACCGCCTGTTAAATCATGCACTAAATCCAAAAGCAAGGGTAAATGAAGGAATTTTACTTGCAAAAAGCGGACTTATAACTTCTGCAACGGATATAACCGACGGCCTGGTAAGTGAAATTGATGAGCTCATAACTGCAAATAATTACAGAATTGGCATGACATTAAATGAAGAAATACTCCCTATCCCTGAAGAAATCCTGGAAGTAGCAAACAAAACCGGGAAAGATCCACTAGAATTTGCCCTTTATTACGGTGAAGATTTTGAACTCCTTTTAACTGTTAAAAAAGAGGGCTTTAAAGAAATTGAAGAAAAAATCCCTCTCTATAAAATAGGGAATGTAACATCTTCCGGAAAAATAGAAATTCTACATAAAGATGGGACAAGAAGTATAATTAAACCCCGTGGCTACGAACATTTATCCCCTAAAAAAGGCTAATTAAGCCGTTGATACCATTTAAGAGTCTAATTAACCCCTCATATTAATTGTTTAATACTCATCTAATTATTTTTATATCAAATCAAATATAAATTATNNGATATCCTGATTCTTGGTTAAATAATTAAATAAAAAGGTTTGGGTGGTAATCATGAAAAAAGAAGTCCTTATTTATGATAAATTAGATGGTGCCATGAACTGCAAAATATGCGCTCGAAAATGCGTTATTGCAGAAGGAGATACTGGTTTCTGCAGCATGAGAGCAAACATGGATGGAAAGCTTTGTGCCTTAAATTACGCTGCCGCATCATCCGTAGCCGTGGACCCCATAGAAAAAAAGCCCCTTTTCCATTTTTACCCAGGTTCAACTGTTTTTTCCATTGGATCTGTTGGCTGCAACTTTAGATGTAAACACTGCCAGAACTGGAATATTTCACAGGCAAATATAGCAGAAATTCCAACACGAGAACTGCCTCCTGAAGAAGCAATAAGACTCACCAAGCAATATGGATGCAAATCCATTGCATGGACCTACAATGAACCAACCATGTGGTTTGAATACACATATGACTCAGCAAAACTTGCAAAAAAAGAAGGAATATCTACAATTTATGTAACAAATGGATATATGAGTGAAGAATCATTCGAAATGATAAGCCCTTACCTCGATGCTGCAAATATTGATTTAAAAGGAATGTCTGACAAGTTTTACAGAGATTTATGCCAGGCAAGACTTCAACCGGTTTTAAATAATATAAAGAGATTTTATGAAAATAAAATCCATATTGAGATAACAAACTTAATTATACCCGGATACAACGATTCTGAAGATGACATCAAAGCCCTGGTAAATTTTATGGTAGATGAAACCGGATTAGAAGTTCCTTTGCATTTTACAAGATTTTTCCCATACTATGAATTAGGTCAATTACCACCAACACCAGTAGAATCACTCCAAAGAGCTTATAAAATTGCAAAAGAAGCAGGAATGAAATATGTATATGTTGGAAATGTTTCTACAGGTGGTGAAGAAAGTACATTTTGTCCAGAGTGTGGAAAAATGGTCATACAACGAAATGGGTTTGAAGTCGTAAGTAAAGAAGTTAAAGAAAAAGGAGTGTGTCCTACCTGTAAAGCAAAGTTAAATATTATAACTTAATTTATTTTTAAACTAAAAATAAAAAAAGAAAAAAAGTAAATTTTATTTTTATTTCATTCTAGGTCTTATTCCAACAAAAACCAGTAATGCAGCCAGTAACATTCCAGCAATAGGAATTCCTGTTTTTTGCATTGGAATTGTTTTCGATGGTGTATTTGTATCTGTGTCTGATGAACCGTTTCCACCTACATCCAGTGTAGTATCCGCATTGTCATTG
The DNA here is from genome assembly GCA_002509665.1 of Methanobacterium sp. UBA8. Classification (GTDB taxonomy): domain Archaea; phylum Methanobacteriota; class Methanobacteria; order Methanobacteriales; family Methanobacteriaceae; genus Methanobacterium_D. The sequence continues at coordinate 2,392 of DADN01000163.1, read as the reverse complement.
TCATCATTTGGATCATAGAAATCGTTGATGCTGAGTTCATCTTCTGGAGGGTCAGTTATGTACGCTTTAGCTGTTAGTACTATGTTTGAAACCATAGCTTGTGCTACTACATGTAACGTCTTTGTAGTGTTGACAGCCATAGGCCCTACAGACCATAATCCAGTTGTTGAATTGTATGTAGCGTTGTATGTTCCATCAGCTGAGATAAATTTGAGCCCATCAGGTAATGTAACGTATACTTTAACATTTGGTGCAGCATTAGGTCCGTAATTACTTGCTGTCAGAGTGAAAGTCACATACTCCAAATATTTTGGATGTGGCTTGTTAACTGTCATTGTTATACCAAGATCAGAAGCTGGACCTGTGGTTACAGTTGTATTGCCCTGGTTGTTGGTTGAATTCTGATCATAGTTTGTTCCGCTTACAATTGCTACATTGGTTAATGCAGTGTTTGCAACAATACCCTGTGCTACTATTTTTAAGGTAGCAGTCGCACCGTTAGCTAAATTACCAACAGTCCATACACCACTTGTAGCGTTATATGTACCATTACCACTAGCAGACAAAAATTTAAGTCCAGCTGGTAACTTATCAGTTACAGTAACACCCGCAGCAGCATCAGGTCCATTGTTTCGTGCTGTTAATGTGAAAGTTACTTGTCCTAAATAGTTAATTTTGCTGGCGCTTGCTGTTTTAGTGATACTAAGATCAGAAGCTGGGCCTACAACTACAGTTGTATTACCCTGGTTGTTGGTATTGTTCTGATCGTAGTTGGTTTCATTTATAACAGCAATGTTGGTAGCTTTACCGTTAGAAATAGTAACCTGTGCTACAATTTTTAATGTGGCATCAGCACCGTTAGCTAAATTACCAACAGTCCATACACCAGTTGCAGCATTATAAGTACCACTACCAGTAGCTGAAACAAATTTAAGCCCAGTTGGTAACTTATCAGTTACAGTAACACCGGTTGCATCATTAGGTCCACTGTTATGTGCGGTTAATGTAAAAGTCACATTCTGCAGGTAGTTAACTGTAGTTTTGTCAGCTGTTTTGGTTATACTTAGGTCAGTGACTGGATCCAGAATGGTAGTTACATTAGCCTGGTTGTTTGTATCATTTGTATCGAGTTCATATCCGAATATGGATGCTGCAGTAGTTACTGTAGTTCTTGAATCTGTAGCCTGTGCTTCTAATTTTAGAGTAGCAGTTGCGCCGCTTGCTAAGTTCCCAATGGTCCATGTTCCTGTTGTTGNNGTCCTGCAGGCAGTGTAGTCATTACAGTTACTCCTGTTGCATTATTTGGTCCGTTGTTACGTGCAGTTATAGTAAATACGACCTTATCCTGACAGTTACAACGTGGAGCCGATGATGTTATAGTTACAGCAGGGTCTGTAGCAGGCCCTACATCCACAGTTACACTTGCATTGTCGTTGCTAGAATTTGGATCATAGAATTCTGTAGTGTTAGTAGGGTCTGGATCAGTTATATTAGCAGTATCAGTTACTGTAGCGTTGGAAATCATAGCTTGTGCTACTATATGCAATATAGCTGATGCACCGTTAGCTAAAGGACCGACTGCCCATAATCCAGAGGTAGAGTTAAATTTACCGTTAGAGTCATCTGACACATATTTAAATCCTTTAGGTAATGTATTGTACACTTTAACATATGCTGCATCGTTAGGTCCATAATTACTTCCTGTTAAAGTGAAAGTAACATAATCTAAATATTTTGGATGTGCATTGTTCACAGTTATTTTAATACCAAGGTCAGAAGCAGGCCCCACATTTATAGTTACATTAGCCTGATTGTTACTGGAATTTGTATC
>DADN01000163.1:377-539 GCA_002509665.1 Methanobacterium sp. UBA8 | reverse complement strand
AGTCCATACACCAGTTGCAGCATCGTAGTTACCATCTGCTGAGACAAATTTGAGTCCAGTTGGCAATTTATCGGTTACTGCAACGTTTGTTGCAGTAGCAGGCCCATTGTTATGTGCAGTTAATGTAAATGTAACATTTTGCTGGTATTGTGGTGTTGCATC
>DADN01000163.1:0-341 GCA_002509665.1 Methanobacterium sp. UBA8 | reverse complement strand
CCTAAAAGCAATCCAAGAAGCTCTACATTTATAGCATCTCCAGATACGCTAGCAGATGTTCCATCAGCAGCAATAGTTGTTACCGGATTACCTATAGATATGTTCAGTACTCCTGGAAGTTCAACAGAAAGTTTTGCTGTTAATTCACTTAGAATACTCTTACCGTTAAGCAGTATATCAGCTACTGACCATTTGAAATTAGCGCTAGCTCCACCAGGTTGTCCATTTGCAGTTGCTGTTGCAGTTACCTGTAACGCTTTAATCTGCAATACCCCTCCTAAAAGGGTTATATCTGCTACCTCGTTTCCTGATGTGCTTGTTACCGCAGTAACATTTGCATT
>DADN01000166.1:5706-44181 GCA_002509665.1 Methanobacterium sp. UBA8 | reverse complement strand
TTTTTTGGGCCACAAAATCGAAGATTTTGTAGGCAGACCCAATTTGTTTTGAAATCTTTATTGAATTTAATAGAGAGTTAATGGGTTTTAAAATAGCACTTAAAATAGGATTCGATTTGATTTTAGATTTCCGCAACTCAAAATTTTATATTTTGAGCGAGGCCGTCGAAAAATTGTAAATTTTTGGGCCGCAAAACGTAGTTTTGCAGGCTTTTAAATTAAATTTTTTTTAAAAAAGCCCTCGAAAATTCATAGAATTTTCGGGGCCCCAAACACTTCGTGTTTGAGGGTTTAGCGGACCTGGGGGGATTTGAACCCCCGACCTTGGGATCCGAAGTCCCACGTCATATTCCTGGCTAGACTACAGGCCCAATGAAATTTTTTGAATTCAGTAAAACAAAAATGTTACATTAAATAGCTATAACTTCATTCATTATAAATTTATTGTAATTTTGTAAATTCAAAAAAGAAAAATTATTGAATTTATGTCCTTGAATAATCTTCAAAGCATGGAATACAAACAAAATTACCATTTTCTACTCGTGCCCTGTGTTCTGCTACCATTTCTCCGCATTTGGCACATTTAACTGAGGGGAACATTCGGGCTTCTTCAGGAATATCGATTTTAACATGTTCTATTTTGAATAATTCATTATCTGGAAGGTCTAAAATCTTTTGAGAGAATTCATTCTTCCGTTTTTCAAATTCAATTTTTTCTTCTTTACCTGCTGACTCAGAAAATGCTTTTTTTCTAAGTTCACTGAATTCAGGGTCAATTTCATTTATATCTTTACTTAAAGATACACGCAGAGCATCGCCAGTATTCCTGTTTACAAAAGTAAAGACCTGTTTTCCGTGATCTTTAAATATTAAATTCCCTTTTCCAAATGTACATCCTGTTACAACCTGTATAGCATCTACACTGCAGCTGTCATTTTCAACAATAGTCAGAAACTCTTCATCTTCTGATCTAGACGAACTAAGTTCTTTTACAGCTATTTCTGCTGCATGATATCCTATAGCTGATCCAGGGCATACATGGCCATGGAACTCAGTTACTTCTGAAAAAGGAACTATAATCTGTTTAATTTTGTCTGAATCTTCCACTAAATCACCTTGTTTTAAAATTTTCAAAGAACCAAATTAAAATATATAATGGTAGACTATATTACTTAACAGGAAATTAAAATGCTTTTTGAAGATAATACTTTTAATTTATTTCAATTAGAGTGGATCTATTCTCAACTGGGCAATTGCCCAAAATTTATTTCAAAATAGGGGAAACAATATGCTTGCAAAAAGAATTATACCATGTCTTGACTGTGATTTAAATGTTCCGCACGGGAGAGTTGTGAAAGGCGTTGAATTCAAGCAAATTCGATATGCTGGAGAACCTGTAGACCTTGCAACCCGTTACTATGAAGAAGGTGCAGATGAAATTATATTTTTAGACATTACCGCGTCACATGAGCGTCGAGAGACCATGACTGATGTTATTAAAGCCACCACAGAAAATGTATTTGTTCCAATTTGTGTAGGTGGAGGAATAAGAAAACCAGAAGACTATATTAACATGTTAAAGGCAGGCGCAGATAAATGCTCCACAAATACTGCTGCTATTCACAACCCAAATCTTATCAATGAAGCTTCAAAAGTTGTGGGTTCACAGGCATGTGTAATCGGGATAGATGCGAAGCGCCGTTACGTTGAAAACCCGAAAGAAAGTGATGATAAGATCATAGTTGAAACAGATAAGGGTTACTGCTGGTTTGACTGCAGTATATATGGAGGACGTGAGTTTACTGGAATTGATGCTATTGCATGGGCTATTGAATGTGAAGAACGCGGGGCAGGCGAAATTTTGTTAACATCCATGGATCGAGATGGGACTAAAGATGGGTACGATAATTATCTTAACAAGACCCTAAGTGAAGCCGTAAATATCCCAGTAATTGCATCTGGTGGTGTAGGCAATCCAGAACATATTTATGATGCCTTTACCGTTGGTAAAGCAGATGCTGCTCTGGCCGCCAGTATTTTCCACTTTAGTGAGTATTCTGTAGGTTCTGTGAAGGAATATTTAAAAGAAAAGGGAATCCCAGTGCGCTTATAATCTTCAGCAACGAAGAAATTAAAGAGTTCATAGAAGAATTTATGGGTAAAAATCTTGAAAGCAGTCCTCGAAGAGTATTAAGTATTTAGTTGATGATCTGCAATCCAGAATATTTTCTAAATTATAAAATTTTTAGATAATTAAACTTTTTTTATATTTTCCATTTCATAAAACTAACGCCAGGACGTGCTGAAACTAAATTCCTTTGGTAAATATAAATTTTAATTATATAAACTATTTATTACGCTTTTTTTTATATAAAATAGATCTTAAACATATTTATTAAGCATAATAAGATCAAAACAAGGTTTATATATACTATAAATTTATATTAGATAAAATTAAGCATTTCAATCAGCTTTAAAATCCACTTTTAGCCATGTAAAGTTATTAAGTTCTTATAAATAGATCGGAATATTTAAGAACTAGCCTTCTCATATATTATTAACTAAAAATATTACATGGGATAAATTGCGGGAAAGTGAGTTAAATGAAGAGAGAGACTGATCTATACGGTAGAGTCGGTTTAAGTTCAGATGTGGCGGTTTGTGAACTAGAAAAATATGAAAATGAATCTAATTTTGAAATAATGGAAAGTGCATCTTTCAACAGATGTATCATATGTGGTAAAATTATAGTACCCTGGGAAATTTATGACTATAAATACTGTAAATATTGCGCAGATGTGATTAAATCTGGAAAAGACAAGTCTTATGGTACGTGCATTGAATGTAATAAGCCTTTTCCTATTTCTCAGCTCTATAAATTAAAATACTGCCCAGATTGTACAGAAAGAATTCGTACCTGCGAATGTTGTAATACAGAATTTATTTACGAGGACGAGGATTCGTTTATTTGCCCATCATGCATAGATACATTATCTAAAGATTGTATCAAATGTGGAAAAGAATTCATTCCAGAAGGAAATTACAGTCATTTCTGTCCTTCATGTTATAACGAGTATCAAAAAAATAGGGAAATTCGAATCCTGGAAAATTCAGCCCACGATATAAAAATTCATAAATCACATAATAAAGAATTAACTGAATTTAATTCTTTAATTGAAAATCTAAACGGTCCCAATCCGGTTAAACGGGCGCTAGCCCTAGAAACGGCGTGTAATATTAAAAATAAAGATACTTTACAGATAATAATTAGTGCTTTAAAAAATAGAGATATGAACATCAGATGGAAGGCAGCTAAATATTTAGGCATTTCCATGGAAAAAAATGCTGTTAAACCGTTGATTGAAGCTTTAAAAGATGAAGAGTTTATTGTCAGGAATAATGCAGTTTGGAGTCTGGGAGAAATAGGAGATAAAAGAGCTATAAAACCTTTAACTCTCGTTTTAGAAGATGAAAATAAATATGTGAGATATAGCGTGGAAGAAGCTGTTAAAAAAATAAGAAAGCATTAGAAAACTAGTATTTATATATCCAATACTTCAAAATAAAAGTTAATAACAGCTTTAAAACTCAATTAATGACTATAATAAAACATTTTTGCTAAAAATCAATTCATTTTCAATTAAAAATCATGCATGGCAATATTATATCTAATTTTAATCATATACCCCCTTAAAACAAATTAAGAGCTTTAAATAAAAAACTAGGGAGAAAAACCCCATATAAACCCATAAAATATATATGATAGTATTAAAAAATAGTAATACTATATATAAGAATATTTCCTAAAAAGGGAGGGTTTGTAGTTAAATTTATAGCTGAAAATATGGAAAAAAATGGAATCACGTACATTGAAACTGATCTTAAAGGAATTCAACTTCTAAGGTCATCCCAATTAAATAAGGGAACTGCTTTTAGTGATACAGAACGAAAAAAATTTTCCTTAAAGGGCCTGCTACCGCCTGTTGTAGAAACTATAGAAGATCAGATGCAGAGAGCCTACCATCAATATTCTTTGCAGACAGATGACCTTCAGAAGAATATATTTTTGAATAATCTTTATAACACCAATGAAACTCTCTTTTTCAGGCTTATATCAGAGTATATTGAAGAGATGATGCCTATAATTTACACCCCAACTGCAGGGCTGGCTATTCAGCATTACAGCGATGAATTCAGAACACCCCGCGGCGTTTATATTTCTTATCCCGATCAGGATAATATCGATGAGATCCTGAATAATCTAAGCAACGATATTGATCTGATAGTTTTAACTGATTCTGAACAAATACTTGGAATAGGTGACCAGGGAGCCAATGGAATTGGCATTTCAGTGGCTAAAATTGTGATTTACACCTTATGTGCAGGTATTGATCCCAAAAGAATGCTTCCAGTGATGATTGACGTTGGAACCAATAACCCCCATCTGCTTCGTGACCCTCTTTATATTGGCTGGCGTCATTCCAGAATCCAGGGAGAAGCGTATGGTCAGTTTGTAAATAAGGTAATAAAATCCATCAAGCAAAAATTCCCAGATGTATTTCTCCAATGGGAAGATTTTGGAAAGAAAAAGGCTCGATGTAACCTGGATCAATACCATGACAAGATATGCACGTTCAATGATGACATACAGGGTACTGGTGCCGTTGCTATGGCTGCTATCCTCAATGCTTCAAAATTAACCCATACTAAACTATCAGATCACAGAGTAGTGATCTTCGGTGCTGGAACAGCCGGCTGCGGTATTGCAGATAGAATCTGTGAATGGATGATGAAAGAAGGGATGAGTTCTGAAGAAGCTCATTCAAAATTCTGGCTTATGGATAGCCAGGGACTGGTTACAGATGATAGAAAAAATCTTGATTATTTCAAAGCCCCATATGCACGACCACAGGAAGAATCTCAAAACTGGGCTAAAGAAGGTAAAACTACATGTCTTCTGGATGTAGTTTGCAATGTAAAGCCAACTATTCTCATAGGTACCAGTACAGTAAATAGCGCATTTGATAAAGAAGTAATTAAAGCCATGGCTTCTGGTGTGGAACATCCTATCATTTTCCCGCTTTCCAATCCCCCAATAATGGCAGAGGCAACTCCAGAAAATATACTCCGCTGGACAGATGGAAATGCTATTGTAGCCACAGGAAGTCCTTACCCAGATATCATATTAAAAGATAGATCCATATCAGTGGCCCAGTGCAACAATGCATTGGTATTTCCCGGATTGGGTCTAGGAATAATATGTGCTCAGGCAAAAAGAGTGACTTCAGGAATGATTGATGCTGCAGTTAAAGAACTGAGCGATTCTGTTAACCTGCAAGACGATCACCACTCCTTATTACTTCCCAAAGTCTCAAATCTGCAGGAAGTGAGCATGAATATCGCAGCGGCAGTGGTTAAGAAAGCTATTGCTGAAGAAGCTGCTAATATTAACCCAAAAACAGATATTATTAAATTGGTTAATGAGAACATCTGGAAGCCTATTTATGTTCCATACCAGCAAATAAAGCAGTTTAAGGCATCTAAATAAGTTTTTATTCATTAAACCAATCACGTCTCAATTATAAAAATAAATAAACCCCTCAAACGCTACGCGTTTGGGGCCTGCAAAAACATAGTTTTTGCGGTCCGAAAAAAATCATAGATTTTTTTGACGACCACGAAACCAAAAGTCTTCAAAATCTGTGATTTTGAGACCACGGAAACAAAGTTTCCGTAGGTTTCGTACGGCCCTCGAAAATCAAACTGACAAATCTTTGATTTGCCGCCTGCGAAATTATAAATTTCAAATGCCCAAAAATAGAAAATTTTTGAGGTTGAAGGAAAATTTCAATCAAAGATTGAGATTTTTGGAACCACAAAAATCAAAGCATTCAAAAAAATTTATAATTTTTCGATGCGTCGAAATTAAAATTTCGACAGATTTTTGAGGCCTAAATTAAAAATAAATAAATATGAAAATTCGCTGCCCATGGGCTGAAAAAGACCCATTACTTATGAAATATCATGACCTGGAATGGGGAAGTCCAGTTCATAAGGATAATCTTCTTTTTGAGTTTTTAGTATTAGAAGGAGCACAAGCTGGCTTAAGCTGGGTTACAGTCCTTAGAAAGAGGGAGAGTTATCGTGAAGCATTCGATAATTTCGATCCTGCTAAAATTGCCAGTTATAATGAGGGAAAAGTTGAAGAACTAATGAATAATTCTGGCATAATCCGCAACAACCGTAAGATTACTTCTACCATCGCTAATGCAAAAGCTGTTTTAAAGGTTCAGCGAGAATGGGGCTCATTTGATAAATATATCTGGCAGTTTGTAGGCGGAAAACCCGTTCAAAATAAATGGAAACATGCCGAAGATTTACCCCAATTTACCATAGAATCTGAAAATATGAGCAAAGATTTGAAAAAAAGAGGTTTCAAATTTGTAGGACCTACTATCTGCTACGCGTTTATGCAGGCTGTAGGCATGGTTAATGACCATATTGTAGACTGTTTTCGGTATGAAGAAGTNNATGAAATTAAAGTAGATTTTTAGATCGTATTTTTAACCTATTTTTCCAAGATCACAGCTTATGTGCTATAAATTCCAGCGGGAAAATGAGTATATAAACCAACGAACTCCAACCAGGGATTACAAAAGAAAGCACTATCGCTGAAAGAGCAATAACTATAAAAATAAGTATATCACCCCTAATTGAAGCTATTTCTTCAGTTTCTACTTTTTCATGGATTAAATTCCTCTTATTGGCATAATACCAGTTCAGATAAAGAAATACTGCAATTCCTAACATGTTTAAGTTAGAAAGAATATGTGAAATAGGAAATTGACCATATTTTCCAGTTAAAGACGCGAAAAATGGGACTAATACTATAAATAAAAGCCATACCAAGTTTATCCACAACATAATAGTATCTACCTGTCTTATCCTGTGAAAAATACGGTGCTGTAAAGTCCAGAACAAAGCTAACAGGAGAAAACTCATTACTAATGTGAAAAAGCCAGGAAGAATACCATGAATAGCATTTTCAACAGCTGCATTAGATAAAGGACCAGCTACATCAGGTACAACTAACGTTAAAACCAGTATAGTCATTGCAATAGCAAATATACCATCTACAAGGGCTTCTATACGGCCAGTAGGCACGGTTAAATTATATTTTTTATGACTCATAATATATAAACTCCTAAATAGAATTATAATATTATATCCTTAATATAAGAAATGTCATTTAAATATTTCTGATGTTTATCCTTATTTCAGTAATAAATTCCAGCAACAGTTATTTATAAGTGAAATTACATTAAAAAATCCAATTAATTACCCCCTAACAAAAAATATACCATTAATACTTTAAAAACAGAGAAGATAATATGAAAGATGAAAAGCCAGTGCTAGGATTCGATAAATTCCTGATGATGGCCCTCCTAAAGGAAGGTCCGCTTAGCAGCGAAGAACTATGGGAAAAAACCATTTTATTTTTATCCCTGATCTGGTACCAGCAGTTACCTGGTAAAGGCCAGCCGTTGACTGAACACCTGTTCTTCAAAGTTGCAAGCATACGTTCCAAAATAGAAGACGGAAGAGCAAGTAAAGCCACAGGTTCCCCTGAAGAAGAAATGAAAAAACTAATGGAAAAAGAATGGGTTAAATTAAATGATGAAAACAAATATGAATTAACCCTTGAAGGCCTAAAAAATGCCAAAATATTCAAAGAGCACATGGAAAAAGAAGCTTCATCAGCAGAGGATGAGTTAACACCATCCAGTACTGCCAAGAATACTACTTTTTTAGATGCATTCCTAGCTGTGCTTAAACTAGGTAGTGGTTTAGTAAGCGGCAGCGTTGGTCTGATAGCAGACGGTACAGATGCTACCATGGATACAATCGAAGCTATTTTAGTTTGGCTCGGGATCAAATACCATAAAGAAGATCTAAGTACTATCCTGGTTATAATGGGGTTGTTTGTGGCTTCCATAAGTGTTTTATTTGACTCTGTTACCCACATATTAGGAACATTAGCTGGACATTCAGAACCTATGACTTTGCCATTTCTGGTTATAGCTGTCGAAGGAATAGCCATATTAGCAGCGGTCTTTTTATTCTATTACCAGCGCTTCGTTGGAAAAGTCTCCAACAGTTTGACATTGATATCACAGTCAGTGGACTCTAAAAACCACATNNTACTTCGTTGACGCAGTTATAGGGTTATTTGTAGGAGTTGGTATTTTCAGAGATGCTGTTGGATTACTCAGGGAAGCTATTTCAGCTCAAAAAGGTGAAGAAGAAGATTATTCTCAAGAATATAAATTACCACTGGAAGAATGCTGGGAAGAGAATCAATTAATGGCCTTCAGAAACTGGATACTGTATGCTTTATGGGCAGAAGATCTTAAAACACAGCCCGAGATTATAACATCCCTTAAAAGGGCTTTCCATCCAGATAATTACATTCCAGTGCTCAGTGAACTAAATGCAACCTGTAACGAACACTATGACTTCGAAGGTCAGTTTGANNATAACTGAAAAAGGTGGAAAACATCTGAAAGCCTTTTTTGACAATTTCAGATACTACGATGTCCACCACTCTGACACGATACTGCTGGCCATGACTCAAGATACAAAAAAATGAGTTAAAAATTTTATGGAAAATAAACTTTATTTTCCTTACATTTTACTGGTGAATCCTGGTAATTCTTTTCTAAATATCGATTTCAAACTACCAATTGCATAATTTTAGTTTTATCTGCTATTCCAATCCTAAAATTAAAAATTTATGAATAAGTTAAATATTTAAAATAAATACAAGTAAAACTGGTTTGATGAACTGTAATTTAGTTTTATGAGAAGATTATAATGATCAGCCTTAAAGATTCCAGCGAATATATGAGTAAAAGCCGCCTCGAAACATTGGTAGATGGAATATTTGCCATTGCAATGACTTTATTAGTTTTTGATCTGCCCATACCTCGTTTTAATGGCCCTTTAACTGATGCAATATTCCAAAGCTCCATTTACAGTCTTTTACCTGTGTTTATATCTTTGATTTTAAGTTTTATTTTATTAGCCGTATTCTGGAATATACACCGCCGCATTTTCAACCAGATAGACGTGACTAACAATATTTTATTATGGATTAATATTATATGGCTGTTATTTATTGTATTAGTTCCATTTACCAGCATTTTAAGCGGAGAATATGGGCAATTCATCCTTTCAAGGATTCTTTTCAATGCAAACATGCTGGGGATAGCAGTATTCCTCTATCTGAACTGCTACTTTGTTAGTCACAGTGAATTCCTCAACGAAAAGTCAGACATGGCCAAGTTAAAATCCAGCAAGAGATCTAGTTTATTCTTCATTTTAATTACTATACTGGCGCTGTTTCTCTCATTTTTAACACCTCACTGGAGTTTTGTGTACGTACTTATCATTCCATTTGAGCTATTAATAGACAGGCTATTTTAAAAAATAGCATATAATTAAGTTTATAAAAATAATTAAAAGGTGATTTGTTTGGCATTTTTTATAGGACCCATAATAAGATGGTTATTTGCAGATATCGGATTACATGGAACCTATGTTGTTTTAATATCCATTTTCATAAGTGTTATCGTTGGCAAATATCTGAAGGAAAGATTTGCTTCAGCTAAAACAAGCATGGGAAATAGAGATAAAAGTTTAGAGAATAAGGAAGTTGTTAAAAATAAAGATAAAAGTTTAGAGAATGAGAAGATTACGGGAAATGGGGACAAAAATACAAAAAATGAGAGTGTGGAAAATAAAGAAGAATATACAAGAACCGAAAGTCGAAGAGATATGAAACATAGAGAACGTGAAGAACGTAGGCAACGCAGAAGAGAAAGAAGGAATAGATGGTAAAATTCATAAAATAACTTTATATAATAACAAGCCTGTATTCTATTTTTTAAATTATAAAAACAATTTATATCTAAACTATCAGTATATCCTTTACCTTATATCTTATAACTTATAAGTTGTAATCTAATTCATGACTGCTTTCAAGTGTATAAAAAGAGATATTGATAGGTTAAATAACCTAAAAAGAATTAATCCAGTGATTGAAACCTTTCTAAATAGATTAATCCCATAAATCTTCCCTGAGATGCAATGATCAACGGATAAATCAGTAAATTAGCGGCGAAATCAGTAATATATACATTAAGGGAAATCAGCGCCCCTACACTGTAAAATATCTCATGAAGAAAGCCAGCAAATAATATTAAATAAACAACCATTATTGAAAGCCCTGTTAATGAAAGGGCATATTTTTTCAAACCAATACATTTTATATCATTGAGCACCATTTTAAAATCAAAAGCTTCTTTTAATTGATTTTTATAAGCCATACGAGGTATTGCTGTAATACTTAAGATATAAGCTGCAATATAAAACAGCGATGTAAGTATAAAAAGTCCGACCATGAGCCATGGATTCAAAGTCGCATATCCAATTTTTACGAGCACAAACAATGCAAATTCAGAAATCAATCCAGGTAACATGAAAAATATCACCACTGTAGCGACTTTCAAGCCATCGATAAACATACCTTTCCAGTTTTCAAATGGAGGCAGCTCATAATTACCCTCTATCGTGTTTTCAATTATCCTCATAAGATACCCACCTGCAAATACAGCAGGTACAATTAGAAACACACCCAAACAAAATAAAATTCCCAATCCCAGTATTCTCTTAGAATTAGAGAAAGGATACGAAATATACGAATCAGAAAACATTTCAGTTATATTCATAAAAATTCTCCATTTTAAATATTAAACAGCATTTCCATTAAATACCATCCGTTACATTATTCTCTTTTAAATGATAATATAAATAACTGATGTAAATGAAGCTTGAGAGATCATTTTATGAAAGAAACACGTTGATTGTGGCCAGAGAACTCTTAGGCTGTGTTTTAGTACATGTAACTCTCGAAGGCGTGACTAAAGGTAGAATTGTAGAAACAGAAGCTTATATGGGTCCTGAAGATAAGGGTGCACATTCTTACGGAGGCCGACATACACCGAGAATGGATCCTCTATATAAAACAGGAGGATTTGCCTATATTTACCAGCTGCACGGTTATAATTACTGCATTAATGTAGTAACGCAGAAAGAAGGAATGCCTCAAGCAGTACTTATCAGAGCATTAGAACCTGTGGAAAACCTGAAATTAATGGCAAAACGGCGTAAAATTGATATTTCAGATGCTAAAAGAAGTAAGTTAAAAAATCTAACCAACGGTCCATCAAAGCTCTGCCAAGCCATGAATATCAATACATCCCTTAATGGAATTCAGTTATGTGGAGATGAAGTTTTCATTACAAATCAAACTGGTTTAAGGAGTAAAGAAGAGATTACAGCTGCACCTAGAGTTAATATTGATTATGCTGAGGAATATCGAGATAAATTGTGGAGATTTTTGCTCCGAGGAAATGCATTTGTGAGTAAAGGTTATAAAGGCTGAAACTTTAAGATGATTTTATCCATACCCAATTAATTTTAGCAGGTATCTTATTTTAATCATGTTTATACCGTTTTTTCATCTTTGAAAGTATCACTAGTTAATATACATTTACATTTATAGAAAGTGCAAAAGTTTTTTAAACTAAAAATTTATAATTTGACTCTAGAGAAGTTGATTTAAGCTATTATGATCCCCTTTTCTAAATTATGTAAAAAAGATAATTCCCGTTACTTATACCCTAACTGAAAAAAGCAGGGTATTAAGGAGCGTTGACAGCATGATCAAAACACTCGAGCTAGACTCTTTCGAACAGTATTCCAGCATGGGGAATGCTCCAAAATGCCCAAAATGCGGCATAAAAACATGTTTTAATCCATACAGTGATTCCTATAAATGTATTGCATGCGGCTATACTAAACACGTGTCAGAATTAGCTAAAACTCAGAGCTACGTTTCTTTTAGAGATTCCATTGATTTAAACCAGGACAACAAATATAAAGACCCTTCTTTTATTAACCCATCTAAAGATGAATATAAAACCTGGAACCACATTAAACAGCTTTCAAAAAAATCTTACGGAAAATACGATAGAAACTATGAAGCCCAAAAGAAAAGAAAGCAGAGAATAGAGAAATATCACTCATATATCGATATTATCGGCAGTTTAATTAAAATGGATCCATACTCAATTATAGATGCCAAAGAAATGGTTATATACATTATGAACCAGGACAGGGCCATGAAAAACCTCTGCGGTAACTGTAAAATAGAGGTAATTCTGTCTTCCATATGTCTTTACACTGCATTTACTAAAAATAATGCAACACTTAATCCAGATTTACGATCTAATCTAGATGATTACTGCTCAGGAAAACTTACTGGCAGGTCAATTAGTACTATATCACCCAGAGCAGAGCAATATTATGAAAAAACCTTTAAATTAAAGTTTAATGCTGGATACATTATGGAAGGAGAATAATCCCACTGTGTCCCATATAACTAATAAGTTGGAGAGAAGCCAACAGTTAGTTACTTCTTTTATATTAGCGTTTTAATAAATCTAATTTATATTTAAACTAACTCTTTACATTGTTTTAAAGATTAGCTGAATTATAATATTTTATAACTTCCGATTCTTGTTTTAAAGAGACTTGTCGATTAAAATTTGTATAACGAAAAATCTCGCTGTGTCCCATATAAACAATAAGTTGGAACATACCAACAATTAATTCTAGTTTTAATTAAAATTTTATAATGTCTAATTTTACATTTTGAGAGGAATATTTACCTGATTTTTCAAATTAGATTATAAACTATAACCTAAATATTTGTTTTAACGTTGACATTATCAGGATATATTTAACTCTGCTGTGTCCCATATAACTAACAAGTTAGAGAGAAAGCAAAACTAATTTTATAACGCTGAATAATGTTTTAAAGTATCCATTTTTGCATTTTAACTAAACACGCATCTTATTTTTAAAATTAATCAGATTATGAGAGTTTATAGATCAAAATTTTTATTCTAAAACGTTTATCTATTATCCATATGAAATTTCCACTGTGTCCCATATAACTAACAAGTTGGAAAGAAACCAGCAACTAATTCTATTTTTAATTAAAATTTTATAATATCTAATTTACATCTACTAACTATTTACATGATTTTTTAGTGTTATAGCCCTAAACTTTATGTTAACTATCCTTTTTTAAATACAATTTTATAAATCACCAAAAGGTAGAACACTAACACGCTAAATTTCTTTTTTCCAAACTATCACCCGACAAATTTATATCTATCTTCAAAAAAAACTAATCAAAAACTATGACAATTTCAAAATAACTGCAAAATGTTCAATTGAAACCATTGCACTGCACTTTTATAATTACCGGTGATAATCTTGTACAGGCAGAGAAAAGACAGTGAAAATGAATCATTCTCATTTAAATCGTCTTTATATAATTTTTTTTATATTTCAGAACGTAACTCTTCAATAAGAACAGAAGTTTTCGCTGGTTTGACCACTTTCATGACAATGGCATACATCATTGTGGTTAACCCCATTATCCTCTCCCAGGCAGGGATGGATTATAAAGCTGTTTTTGTGGCAACATGTCTTGCAGCTGCTGTATCCACTTTTTTAATGGGCGTTGTAGCAAAGAAACCATTTGGAATGGCCGCAAGTCTTGGTTTGAACAGCGTTGTTGCGTTTGGGATTATTTTGGGCATGAATCAACCATGGCAGATTGCTATGGGGCTCGTTTTCATTGAAGGCCTTCTAGTATTTCTACTTGTGCTCACAAACCTGCGTGAAATGGTAATGAACGCCATTCCACATTCATTAAAAGTGGCCATTGGCGTAGGTATCGGGATGTTTATATCTTTTATAGGGTTTAAACTCGCCAACATAATGGTTTCTAACTCTTCAAACTTTATAGGGTTTGGAAGCGTATCCAATCCTGTTTTAATAGTATCTGTTGTTGGTATTGTGATTATTACAATGTTAATGGCCCTTAAAATAAAGGGCAGCATTTTCTTTGGTATTTTTTTAACGTCAATTTTTGCTATTGCAGCATGCGCAGTTGCAGACGCTTCACATATCGCTTTTAATGTTTTTGGGAACCCTAATTTACCTTCTTCAATTGGAGCCCTTCCTGCAGGCGCCAGTAATTTACCTTCTGGATGGAGCGGGAACATTATTGAACTGCCCAGTTCTCAAACCCTGTCTACTATTGGAGGCCTTGATATCATGGGCGCTTTATCCCTCACTTTTGTCCCAATTATATTCGCCTTGATGATGGTAGACTTCTTTGATAGTTTAGGTACTGTAATGGCCATAGGGACCCAAGCAGGCCTTGTAGATAAAAACGGCAAATTATTAAGATTGAAACAAGTACTCGCTGTTGATGCACTTGGGGCCATGATTGGAGGTTTCATGGGGACCAGTTCAAATACTGCTTACGTTGAAAGCTCGGCAGGAGTAAGTGAAGGCGGTAGAACCGGATTATCATCAGTTGTAGTTGCTGGAATGTTTCTAATCGGAATGCTGTTTGTTCCCCTGGCATATTTCATACCATCAGCAGCAACAGCCCCTGCACTAATCATTGTAGGGTTTTTCATGATTTCAATGATAAATAAAATTGAATGGGATGATTTTGAAGAAGCTCTGCCTGCATTTCTTACAATTACTGCCATGACATTTACATTCAGCATATCAAAAGGCATAGGATTTGGTTTTATATCTTATTGTATTATTAAAGCTGTAACTGGAAAATGGAAAGAAATACACCCCATAATATGGGTTGTATCTGCAATATTTGTACTCTATTTCATATTTGTCGCTAATTTACTTTGAAATCATATTATNNATATTTAACGTTTAAAACATTATTTACGAATTTAAAATACAATTACATTTTAATTTAATATTATTAAAACCTACAAATTTATTACTATCCGAGAACATAATAAACACAATGCCTGAACTGAACTCCTTAATTGCCAGCATTCTACCCTATGCCCTGGGTGCAGCAGTAAGCCCTGTTATACTAGCCACAATACTAACTACCGTTTCTCCCACAAGAAGCCCTCGTTTAGCTTCTTTCTCCTATCTATTTGGTTCAATTATATTTTTCCTTATTGTGGCATTTTCAGGCATGTATATTGGCAGTGGCCTTTCTGCTGTAGCCCTGGGTACAATCCATATCGGTGCCATAACAGAAGTTGTTTTGGGTAGCATTCTGGTTATTATAGCGTTGAAAACTATTTTTATCCGTGAAGAATCTCGAGAAGGAGGACTTATTGGATTTGTAAATTCGCTTCGAGAAGATAGAAATTCCTCAACCTTTATAAAATTTTTCTACTTTGGATTTATCGCTTTCCTGGCCAGTTTCGTTACAGATATTCTTGTGCTTCAGGCAGGCGCCCTTATTGGGCTTTCAAATCCAGGATTTACACTAGCTGCAGAAACAGTTATTATATTAGGCGTTATTACACTTTTGGTGGTCGAAATACCATTCATTATTTATTTAATATTCGCAAGTAGAGCGGTAGACATATTAAATCCTGCCCGTAACTGGATAGTTAATTACGGCGACTATTTTACAACCATAGTATATCTAATTTTGGGCTTTTTCTTCCTTATCAGAGGATTTACGTTTATTTAATTGGATTTAAATTTAGGCAGTTTATAGCCTGTTAACTCAATTAAACTATTAAAACACGTATTTGATTCCTTTTAAACTGTTATAATCCCTTTTAATTTGCATCACGCCTGCAGCTTCATTTATTCAGTTTAAAGTAGTAATAAAAACTATAATTTTATTACATTAAAGTTAACATAGTATTAGATGCGAGGTGTTTTCCATGCCAGATATTATAACAACAATTAAAGATCCTGAAGATATTCATTTTATCCTTAAAACTAAAGGAATTGAAGCCGAAAATGTGATAATTTTGACCAAAGGCGATATTCACGGACTTTTAAATGTTGAAAGAGAAGGATACACTATCAAATTTTTAGAAGGCGATTTTTTCGAAATACTGCAGGATATTAAATGTGTTTTTGACCTTGCCCCAGAGCCATGCTTCATTGCAGGTGAAAATGAACTCGACATTTATGTGACTTATTACCTAGCTCAACTTCAAAAAACGATCCCCTTCTACGTTTTAGATGATAATAAACTCATATCATTACCAGTAAGTACTTCACACGCATTTACTCACGTTAAAAAGCAAATAATGGAATACTTACATGATCATGAACCGTCTAACCCTGATGAGGTCGTAAGCCATTTAACCAGAGAGTCAGGAGTGAGGGGCAGAAAAGATAAATATTCAAAATTAACCATCAACCAGTATTTACACGAGCTTGAAAGTGCTGATTTAATTAACAGCGAGGGCAACAAATACTCACTCAACGACAAAGGCTTCAGATTCATGGAAATTCTAAGGTGATTTTCTTTTAATTTACCCAAAATGCTTAATTTCTTATTTATTTTTCTTCAGGTTTAGGATATTCGCTGTTTTAATTTCTAATTAAAGTTAAAAGATATTTAAATTATTAAAAAGTACTAATTTTATGAAATATCTACTTAATTAGTTTTTATGCAAACTATTTTTTTAAAGAACAAACCAACACAATATAAATAGAATATTAATACATTTCATATTATCTTAGAAAAAATGGGGAGTCAAAATGGAAAAGAAAAGAATAGCAAAATATGTTGGGCTTGCAATAGTTTTAATTGTTCTGATAGCTTTTGCATCCATGGGCCTTGTAATTGGGGATGTTATGAGCTATACAGCAACAGGTTCGCAAACTTTAAATCCCAACGGAACCTCAGCTGGAAACGCATTAGTGGTTTACGACCCAGGAATTACAGGAACAGCGAAAAGCGCGGCTTCCGTAATTGCAGATGATCTACAGGCAAAAGGATATACAGTTACTTTATCAGGCATTAAAAGTTCAAATGTCATGAATACAGCAGGATATAATGTTATTGTAATTGGAGGGCCAGTTTATGCTGGACAACCTGCAAGTTCATTACAATCATATTTATCAGATATAACTCCACCTAAAGAAGCAAAAATCGGCATATTTACCACAGGATCAGTGGCTGCAAACAGTAATAACACTGCATTCATCAAAAAAGAAATAGCCTTGAATAATACCAATATATACCAGGTAGATGATGTAATGAAGTTTGTGGATACAAATACCATCAATCAAAAGGCTAATGAATTTGTAAATGCTTTGCTAGGACAGGGTTGACTTAATTTCAATATTCGACAATATGGATCCATAACTAAAATATGTCGCGTAATCTAGTGGAGGCATGAAAATTATGTCTAAAAATGAAACGAAATCTATCCTTTATCAAAAAACAGCCGGTTTATTAATGGTTATTAGCGGTATTCAGTTCATGTTACTTGTAAGTATTGCTGAAACTTTGTATCCTGGCTATAATACAGCGAAATATGATCTCAGTTCCCTGGCTGATCTGCCCATACATGAACCTTCAGCAACTATTTTCAATGTAACTGTATTTACAGCAGGCTTACTAATTGTTATAGCTTCTTACCTTATCTACAAACGATATCAGAGCAAAATTTTCCCAGCATTTTTGGGCATTCTTGGAATTGGGGCTATGGGAGTCGGCATATTCCCAGGATACACTGGAAATGCGCACGTTATTTTTGCAATGACATCCTTTATCTTTGGAAGTTTAGCTTTACTGACCTCTTTCACGATTTTAAAGGATTCACTGCTTAAATACATTCTGACAGTGCTTGGTGCAGTTGCATTTCTAGATATCTTGCTTGTAATTATTCTACAGGATGCAAGCCCTTTTATGGCATTTGGTATCGGCGGGACTGAAAGGCTTATTGTCTATCCAGTTATTCTTGGTGTAATTGCTCTAGGTGGATATCTAACAGGATCAATACATCAAGAAAGTTAAAATAATGAATTCCACAACTAACAACCTGTAAAATACAATTAGATCATAACTAAGATATGCTTAAAAAGCATTATCTTTTTTAATTTTAGTTTAATTAGCAAAATAAAATCATTAAAACATATTTAAATTTTTCAACATATACTTTTAATAAATCTAAGATAATATAANNCTCCATTTTAAAATCTTTTATGTGTACTGTTTAATCTCAACCACAAGCTTTATATATTTTGGTAATATATTACCTATACAAGTAATATATTACCTTTGGAGGGGAAAAAATGGACAAAAAAGTAATATACATAAATTCAATTTTTATCGCTATTCTTGCAAGTATGGCGACTTTATCTGGTTTATTCTGGAAAGAACTGTATAAACACGATACAATTTCTATGGCAGCCCAAGCTATGGGTCAAGATCTAATTACATTGATAATAGGTATCCCCGTACTCTTGGGTGCTCTTTATTTAATCCGAAGAAATTCACTTAGAGGTAATCTAATCTGGATGGGAACTATATTCTACTTCCTTTACACATACGCATCAATGTCATTCCTGGCTTCATATAATCAGCTATTCCTGATATATGTGGCTTTGTTTTCTATATCCCTGTACACTTTTGTATATGGGCTCCTGTCATTGAATGTCAAAACCATCAAGGAAAGTATATCTCCTGGAAAGACCAGCAAAATAGCAGGTGCATTCCTGATATTTTCAGGGGCAATGTTAGCCTTAATGTGGGTAAAAATGATAGTTGATTCCTTATTAACAGGTATTGCTCCGGCCGCACTGGAAAATTACACTACACTGGTTATTCAAGCCCTAGATATCGGAGTAGTTTTCCCTGCCACGCTCATTGCAGGCATATTAATCATAAAAGGTAAAGAATGGGGATACGCTCTTGTATCTATACTACTAATAAAAGCATCACTTATGGGAACTGCCCTGCTTTCCATGATATTCTTCATGGCACAAAATGGAGCAAGTCCCGCAATTGAACAGGTTATTTTCTTTACAATAATAACCGTTGCAGGAATTTTAATCTCAATTGCATTCTACAGCAAGATAAAAATGCCATTATACAAAAATAGGCACATAGAATCTAATAAAAACAGGGAAGTGGCTACCGACCTGTAAAAATAAAGAATAATATAAATTACAAAGGTAATCCAAATGAAAGCATTAATCGTTTATGGGACAAGATACGGCACAGCTGCCGGAATAGCAGAAGAAATAGGAAAAGTTATAGAAAATCAAGGTATTGAAGTTGATTTAGTAGATTCCAGGGGAACTAAAAACTACGATATTTTCCCTTATGACATGGTAATTGTGGGAAGCGGGATCAAAATAGGTAAATGGACCAAAGGATCGCTTAAATTCCTGGAGAATAATAAATCTACCCTTTCAGATAAAAAAGTGGCGCTTTTCGTCACATGCGGTGCAGCCAACATGGAAAAAACAATGGCAGAAGGACAGGAAAAATACCTTGATGAAATGGCTCTAAAATATTTATCTAATAAACCTGTAGCTACAGGACTTTTTGGAAGCGTATATGACCCGAATGCCAACCAAGGCTTAATGTACAAATTAGCCACCAAGTTCATTATCAAAAAAGGATTAGATAAACAGGGAATAGATACCAGCAAACGCCTTGATTACCGAGACTGGGATGATATAAGAGCATGGGCACTTAATCTGGCAAATATGTTGAAATAATGAACCCATATAATTCAATACCTATTTGACAAAATAAACGTTGATGAACTTATTATTAAATTTAGAGCCCTTAATTTAATATTTTTAAAAGAACATTAAACATTATTGTATGATATGGAATTTTGAATTATACTTATCACAACAATCTTTTTACTAATTAAAAAGCGTTATTTCAGCAAATTACTTAATCGCCCCTTTATCTGATAATACTAATTTTAATTGAAAAAAATGATTTTATCTAAATGAATTAAAGTAAATTATAAATTTAAAAATCATTTTAATAATATCCAATTATTTTAAGCAGATTTTGATGATATTAAACTGATTATACTGAATTTTTTGAGTTATAAATTTTTAACTGAAAGAAGAGTCTTTCAAAATCCCATAGAAAATACCGATAAATAAATAGACTAGTTAATACATATATTACTATTAATTATTACAAAGTTACAGCTGAAAATTTAATGATTTTTTCTATTAGGAACATTTCAATGTGCAACAGTATAATAGACTATATTCCGGCATTATAACCACTCAATGTTGATATGTATGGTGAAAAAGCTTAATGAAAAAACTATTTCATTATTAAAACATTTTTCAAAAATTTCAAGTATTTTAATTGCTATTTTTGGGTTTTTAATGCTTTTAGGCTGGGTTTTTAATATTTCAATATTTGAAAGCCCCGGACCAAACTTTTCTACCGTAAAATCTGATTTAGCATTATGTTTCGTTTTAATCGGGCTTTCATTGTTTTTAATTCAAACAAAGATAATAAATAAGCATAACCAGAAAATTATCAATATTTTAGCAGTTATTGTAGTTTTAATAGGTGTTTTAACTCTTATTGAGTATATATTCTCCTTCAATCTTGGTATAGATCAAATAATGTTTAAAGAAGCTCCAGGTGCCATTGACACACTTTATCCTAATCGAATGGAGTTTATAGCTGCTTTAAACATATCATTAATCGGCGCCACCATTTTATTACTGAACAGGAGAATAGAAAAACATGGCCCAGCCCAATACTTAGGCATTGTAGTGGGCATACTATCTTTAATGGCATTTATGGGCTATATTTATAACATTTCAAATCAGTATATGGACTACAATTATACAGAAACTGCAATTTATGCTGCAATATTGTTTTTGTTAGTATCTTCCTCAGTTTTATTTACACATCCAGATAAAGGTATTATGCAAGCATTAACAGGCACAGGGCTTGGAAGTGCCTTTGCATGGAAATTAATACCCACAGCTATTGTTACAACATTATTATTGGGATATTTCCATCTCCTGGGGCAGCAAGATGGATTTTATGATACTCCTTTTGAAACTACGGCACTTGTAATCAGCGTAATCATCATTTTACTGATTATAATCTGGATCAACATTAACTCCCTAAATAAAATTGATTACAAACGCCGTGAAACCGAGGAAGATGTTAAAAGACTTGCAAACATCGTTAATTCATCAAAAGATGCTATTATCAGTGCCGACTTAAATTCATTAATATCCAGCTGGAATAGAGGAGCTGAAGAAATATACGGATATTCAGCTCATGAAATGATAGGAAAACCAATATCAAACTTAATGTCCTTATCAGAATGGAAGAAATTTTCCAAATTAGAAGAAAAAGTCAAAAAAGGTAAATCTATCGGGCCTTATGAGGCTAAACGGTTGAAAAACGATGATACTGAAATGTATGTTTCTGTAACACTATCCCCAATTAAAAGCTATGAAGATGAAGTCATAGGAACAGCTACTATCACTCGGGATATTTCTAAACGCAAAAAAATAGAAGAAGAATTAAAAGATACCATAGATAAATTGGAGCGCTCCAATTATGAACTTCAACAGTTTGCATATATCACATCTCACGATTTACAGGAACCACTCAGAGCCATTGCAAGTTTTGCCCAGTTACTTGAAAAACGATACAAAAACAGACTTGACAGCGATGCAGATGAATATATTGACTTTGTAGTGGATTCTGCTGTACGTATGAAGGAAATGATACAGGGTTTACTTTATTATTCCAGAGTTGGGACTAGAGGAGAGAAATTTCAATTAATTAGTGCTGAAGAAACATTAAAAGATGCTTTATCTAATCTTAAACTCTTAATCAAAGAAAATGAAGCACAAGTTACATACGACAAACTTCCAATGGTGACTGCAGATAAAGGACAGCTAATCCAGCTGTTTCAAAACCTGATAGAAAATGCAATAAAATTCAAAAAGTCAAATATAGCCCCCAAAATTCACATATCTTCCAGAAAGGATAAAGAAATGTACATATTCAGCGTTTCAGATAATGGAATTGGTATGGAACCCCAATATACAGATAAAATATTTGAAGTATTCAAACGGCTGCATACTATAGATGAATATAAAGGTGCAGGTATCGGCCTTGCCATTTCAAAAAGAATTATTGAACGCCATAAGGGTAAAATATGGGTTAAATCTGAATTAAATAATGGATCAACGTTTTATTTCAGTATTCCACTCAACCAGACAAACCCTTCAAAATCAAGGGCATAGAAAATTTGAGACTTTAATAATTTGAATCATGACAGCCATTATTAATTAAATATCTAATTTTTATCTAAAACTTATATTTTAGCGTAATTTTAATTTAAAAGTAATTTTAAAGGCTTAATTAATTAAATTTAGGCTATCCTTTAAATTAGAAATATACATACATATATTAATTCCATAATTTTAAATTATTTGTATTTTTTACTTATTTTATGGTTAACAATACTTTTTAAATAAACTAATTTTATCATAACTGATCTCACCAATAATAATAAAAAATATATATTTAGTAATATCAAATATATACATATTATATTATGGTGTGTTGTATGTGACTGGCATTGTGACAATAATAAAATATTTGGAAGATGTCGATTTTATCCTTGAAAAAAATGAAAACACAACAAGCAAAGTTATAATCCTAACAAAAGAAGGATGGTACTCTCTGAACAATAACGGTGCCCGTTTTATGGAGCTTTTAAGCTAAATTATATTTAAAGTTTTTGGCCTACTTTCACTTAAAAGTGGTTTTAAGCCGTATTACACAGTTTGGGGTGTATATAATCTCTTTAAAAAAAGTATTCTCTTTAAAAATCATGGATTATCTCTTTAATCTAAAAAATGTCAGAAATAGATTCCTATTTTTAAACATTCAAATTCTACTAAAATCTTTTGTTTCATTTACATTCCTAAAAACTTTTTTATATCAGTTCATTATTATGGTGACTGAACTCACAATGAGTAATAAAAACTATAAATTTAATATTAATGAAAAAACATAATATCATAATATAATAAAAACACGGAGGTTTTAAATGCCAAGTCTTATAACAACAATCAAAAGGCCGGAAATTATCCAAAATATCCTCAAAAAGGAAAATTTTCATGCCGATGAAGTTATACTGTTGTCGAAAGACGCTGAAAGAGAAAAAGATGGTTATAAAGTTATTAATTTACAAGGCGACTTCCATGAAGTTGTAGGCGAAATTAAAAATGTTTTTGAAGAAGTTGAAGACCCCTATTTCATAGCTAGCGAAGATAAACTTGATCTCTATGTAGCTTATTATTTAACACAATTTCAGGCATCTACACCGTTATATGTTTTAGACGAAGGTAGACCTGTTTTCCTTCCTGTAAATCCTGCTCATCGTTTTGGTAGTACAAAGATAAGAATCCTTGAGGTTTTAAGTAAAAATAATGGCATTACATTTAATCATCTTCTAACTCTCTTGAGTCGTTCATATTCTAAATCTAAAGGTAAAAGAAAAAAATATTCCGAATCAACAGTTTACCAGTACCTTCAAGAATTAGAGAATATGGGTTTAATAGATGTTGAGGTTAAAAGGAATAAAAAATATGCAGTCAACGAAAATGGAATTCATTTTATAGAACATATAAAATAAAAATCTAATTTTACATCTCATTCCTGATTCCCCTTAATTACCTTAATAATTTAAAAATCTGTATTTCACTAATTTTATTATACATCTGTGGTTAAGATTGCTGGAGAAATAAGATGGATCCCAAAGATATCGAAAACAAGTTTCCATATTCCGGAATTCCAACATTCTACAAACTCCAGCATACAACTGATTTAAAAAATGTGGATGCAGCCCTAATCGGCATTCCATTTGACCAGGGCACTACAAATCGATCTGGAACACGGTTTGGACCTCGTGCAGTCCGTATTGCATCCCAAAATTATGGAATCTATATGCATTCTGATGAAGGTGCCTATGATCTAGAGCAAAAAAAACATATTCTCCATGATGTAACTCTCATAGATTATGGAGATGTGCCCATCTTACCTACATCCACGACCACCAATATGAGAATGATCCATGATACCTTCCAAAAAATCATAGAGAGCAATGTTTTTCCTGTAGGTTTTGGTGGTGACCACTCGGTTACTTTTCCGATCCTTGAAGCATTCGATGTTGATTTTGATATCGTTCATTTTGATACACATCTCGATTTTACAGACAATGTGGCCGATGTGAAATTTTCTCATGCAAGCCCAATTAAACGTGCATCTGGCCTTAAAACTGTTAAAAGTATTACACAAGTTGGAATTCGCGGTTTTACCGACAGAAAAGCAAATTATGATGAAGCCACAAAATACGGCTCAAAAATTATAACTGCCTTAGATATTTTTGAAAATGGAATAGAATGGACCCTTGAAAAAATACCTGAAACCGAAAATATTTATGTAACTCTTGATATCGATGCCCTTGACCTTTCAGTGGTGCCTGGAACAGGTACTCCCGAGCCAGGAGGTTTAAATTACCTCCAAATGAGAGAATTATTACAAAATTTACCGAAAAAAGGTAACATTATCGGTTTTGATGTTGTAGAAGTTAATCCACTTTATGATGCAGGAAATATGACATCACAGGTAGCTTCTAGACTTGCACTTGATTTTCTAGGTGCAATTTTCTAAATCTATAGATACTGTTACATTACTACTTAATAGCAAAAAGAAATAAATTTAGGACATCAACTATATCCTAAACTAGTTGGTGGTCTAGATTTATTCTCATAATCATTTTCTTTTATTACAATAGTATCTGCTGCTCTATCCCCTAATCTCTGATTTAAATTACTGTCAGATATAAGAATCATTCCTATAATGTAAAAGAAAAGCCCATCTATCAACCTTAAAATATTTCTTCCAAAACTTGCACCATAACCCATCATGCTCTGATCTTTTTTTACAACTCTTAATTTAAGCACTCTTTTTCCAACAGTCCTTCCTTTGCCTAAAGGCCCCTCTAATAAGATAAAATATCCAAAAAATACAAGTGCATACACTAAATATGCAAGTAAGTTATATGAATCATCTGTAAAAGTTTGAATTGAATCTATTACGCCCAAAACAATTATAACTAATACAAATACAATTACTGTATCGATTATATAAGCGGCAATTCTACTTCCAAGACTTGCCAGTTGGATTTCATTATTTTCAACAGGTTTTCTAGAGTAACTATACTTCATATCATCTCCATCATTCTCATTTCCATAACTAAGGTTCGATTTTACGTTAATATTGTGTAAATCCGCCCTATTTTTATATAATTTCAGATCTTCACCACAAGAAATACAAAAATTATCATCTTCCGTACTCTCTTTTCCGCATTTTGGACAATACATGCAACCACCCTTATTTAAAAACTATACTGTTAACTATATTATATTAAGATTTAAATTCACCATAGATTACAATAAAATCAAATTCTCTTAAAAATATTACACAAATGTTACCCTAGCAACACATTAGAAAAATTATTGTAATTTAATGATCTTAAATAATAGTGATGTATTATGAAAACCAGATTTAAAATAGAATCCCATGAATTTAGAGGGGCATTTGACATTGAACTTACTATTGGAAGTGGTCAAACTTCCCAGCCGGCATGGTCAAAGAATGGTAAATACTTTCAAGAATTAATATCTGTAGATAATAACGCCTGCCTTGTAAAAATAGCCCATAAACCCAATAGTGATGATCCAATTGATATAATAGCCGAATCTAAAGAACAAATAGCTGAAGAACAAATTAAAGCTAGAATCATGGAAATTTTTGGGTTAAATGATGATCTCCCCAAATTATACGATTTTTTAAGGAGTGACCCTAAATTAGAACCTACAATCGATTTTTGTAAAGGATTACGGCTGTTTAAAGCCGATAATATATTTGAATCAGTTGTATGTTCCATAACTTCTGCCCACAATTCAATAAGGCAGTGGAACAAAGCGATAAATCTACTAAAGGAAAAGTTTGGAGATGAATACAAATTCTCATCAGGTACATTCTACTCTTTTCCTAGCCCACAAGTACTTGCAAATGCTCCAGAACATGAGTTTGATGAAGAAGAATGCGATCCAGAATTACTTAAAACACGGGCATCATGGAAAGACCTTAGAAGCTGCCGCGTAGGTTACAGGTCAAAATACATAATTAAAGCATCTGAAATGGTTCAAAACGAAATAGATCTGCAGAAAGTTAGCAGGATGGATTATGAAACTGCTTTTGATACAATACTCAAGATTCCAGGAGTAGGGCCAAAAGTAGGGGACTGTATTCTCCTTTATGGTTATGGATTTGGAAAAGCGTTTCCAGTAGATATATGGATAAGCAGAATCGTTGCCAAGCTTTATTTTGACGAGAAAAATGTAAGTAATCCTAAAATGAGAAAATTTGGTATAGAAAGGTTTGGAAATTATGCAGGTTATACACAGCTGTATTTATTCCATTACGCGCGGAAATCAGGACTTATGAAAACCTTAAAAAAATAATTGGCAAATGCTATCCAATATTGAATAATATCAAAACAGTGTTTAAATAAAGTTATTTTAGCTTAAAATAATCCTGACTACAAAAAAACATTTATTACTTTAAAATGTAAAAGGTCAATGAACTTGAGTGATTTATATGGGCGAGCTTTCCGAGGCATTAAACGAATTCAGCGAAATCTCAAGGGAACATCGAATATAAGTCAACGATATATATCATTCATTTACGAGTTTATCCCATAACTTACATTAAAACCTTCAAAATCAGAAGTACCACTATCTAAATGAGATCTTACAAAAAAAATAAAAATATAAGAGTAACCTGAATTAAAGTCAAATTATCGTTCTATAAGTGGTTTCAATGGGAGAACTTTCAGATACATTAGACGAATTCAGCAAAGTTTCAAAAGAATTCCAAGGGAAAATCCAGAAAATTTTAAAGGATAAANNAACGAGTTAGATGCATGGATTAGGCTTACAGGTGCCTTTGAAAGAGGAGTTCAAGAGAGTATACTTGAGAATGTTAATTCAAAGGATAATTTAGAAATTATAACATCGAGATACTTGTTAAAAATCCTAAAAAAGNNCCAAAAATCATAGATTTTTGAGGGAACAAAAGACAGTTAAAACATATCAAAACAACTATTTTAAAATTAAAGGAAGATGTTGAGCCATTTGCGTTAGAAGATGATTTACTTTTTATTGAAGAAAATCCAAGATCAGTTAAGACTAATGATCTGATTTTATGGCCCCAAATTTGTCCTGTGTCGTTTTACTGGTTTTCAAAATCCAAAATACTGGGCATCATCCCGTTCAAAATCCTAAAGGTAGAACAATCATTTCAAAAAGAAGGGCGTAAGTTTGTTCAGGTAGAAAATGGCTTAGAAATTCCATTAGAATATATAACCGGGAAACTAATTAAATTTATACGTAAAAACAATCCATTGTATTCAGAATTGGATTTATAATTATAAAATTAAATAAAATAAAGTATTTGCTTGAATACTTTATTTAGAAATATATTTATTTTTTCAGCCCACATACTTGTGTTAAAATTTGTTTCTACAATGTATCCACACAATTGGTAAGCATTTTTTCTAATTTAGACTTATTTGAAGGCCATAAAATATATAAAGAGCTAATTAACTTTAACAGCGAAGAAGGTTCGGGTATTTCAAGTTTATCACACATTTCCTCTGTTGCTGGAAGTCCAGCTAATTTAAGCCTGTTTAATATAGGATCCGCATAACCAGTTGATTCTGCAAAACCTCGACCAATTAAATTCCCTTCCACATCCTTTAAGTACACAGCACCCTCCGAATAATGTAATCCATTTGCAAAAAATCCTGACTGGCCTCCGCTGACAATTGGAACCATGACAAAATCCCGTATATCTTCTGGAACATCTTCACCAAAGCTAAATTCCCATTTTTGAGGATACCATACATTTGTAATAGGATACAAATCCGGATCCTGTGATTTATCACTTTTTATCCATTCAGATATCTTTAACCTTCCCTTAACATTTTTAAAGTTACTTTCCTCATCCATGTATTTTCCCGAAACTTCAGCCTCCAATATTCCTGGAGAAGTTAACCCTGTTTGATTAAGAAATCCCATCATTTCATGTGAATGTATAGATGCCATTGTTAATTCCCTATCTCCCTTAAATTGAGCCATGAACCAGTCCCATCCACCTGCAGCCTTCTTATTCATATTATTAGCTGCTCTTAAAACCTTTACTCTGGGACTACCCGATGGAAGCATTCCATTACACCATTGATGGTCATACCAAAATTTGCCGCTTTTCAAAGAAATCTCTTCTTCGTTAATTCTTAAGGTACTTTTATCTGGATCAACTCTAAGGTTTGGAACAGAATAATATAGAGTTCCGACTCCTCCACAGCAGGGATCGCATCCATCTTTGCCCTGAATCAAATATTTTTTAGTTTGTGTGAGTGTAATATCCACTTCAATTTCTGATGGTGAATCAGGATCTAAATCTACTCCTCTTCCTTTAATTTGCATAGGAAATGTGCTATCTTCCCTTAAAGACTTTATTTTATTCTTTCCCAGGGTATAATCAAAGGGGTTAGTCGAAAAATCTATTAATCCCGTTGTGCCTGCAATCCCTATAGGTTTAGAACGGTGATGTTTTCCTCCAGCCTCACTTACAGCCAGGTGTAATTCCACAAACTGATTTTCAATGTCAGAAAGCCCAAAATGCTTTGCTATATTTGGAGGAAGTAATGCATATTGCCAGAACATAAATTGAACACCGTATTCTTTTCCATTCTCGCCGATACAGCTCCCAACAATAAAATGCCAGCCTAATTGATAATCCCATTGAGGAGCATCATCCTGAGGTATTTTAAAATCTGCCTTTGCAGGTATTGCTTTATAACCCTTAGAACTGTCCATACCTAAAAAAAATGTCATTGCATATGCCTGATGGGGCGAAAGTGATTTAGAATACTTAATTAAAGTCTTATAAACATTATTATAGCTTGGAGTGAATGAATCAGGATGTTTTAATCTTTCTCTTAATAAATATTGCATTCTTTTTCCAAAGTTTTCATTGCTATTTTTTTCGCTTACTAATTTTTTAATTATTCCTTCAGGAATTTCTTCAGCATTAAATTCCTGCATCCATAACATTCTAACTATATTGTCCTTAGTCTCATCATCCAGTTTACCAAGTAAATCATAGCTTTCCATACAATCACTTCCTTATCATAGTTTACCTACCATTCATCAAGTAATTCACAATTTTCAAGATCTCGTCCCCTTTATTCCTATTATTTCCTTTATTTATTACTCTTTTTTGTATAAAAAATATTAATAGATGATACATAGATAATAAGAGTAAGCATTATGTGGTGTTGAAAAAAATGAAAGGTGAAGAAAACTTAAAATTCCCAGATAAATCTAGCAAAACCAGAGGAATTATAATTGAAGTTATTGAATCATATGTCCTTGGCAAAGATAAAAACCACGTGCAAGATATTTTAGGTGCTCCTGCCTCTTTTTCTCTTAAAGAAATTTCAGATATCATATTAGAAAAGGCAACTAAATTAACTGAAAGCAAATATTGCTATGTAGCCTATGTAGATCCTGAAAATAAGGACAGCGTAGGTATTTCATTCACCAAAATGACACCTGAATGTGATATGTACAGGGAAATTGGCGAAGCGCGGTTTCCAGTAAGAAAAGATGGAACTTACGGCGGACTTCTAGGATATTCACTGGACACGGGAAAATCATTTTGCACACAAGATGTTACTACTCATGAAGCTGCCCATGGAATTCCAGAAGGGCATAGCCCTGTAAAACAGTTTTTATCTGTTCCCGTATTTTCAAGTGGTAAACTTACGGGTCAAATTGTCCTTGGTAATCCCAAAGAAGATTATACAGATAAAGATCTAGAAATAACCGGTAAAATCGCTGACTTTTATGGTATTGTTCTTGGAAAATTATTGTAAATAAAAAAAGTAAAGAAAGTTAATTGGTTTATTTTTATTGTTGTGACGCGTTTCTTCTTTTCAAGAAGATAGCTGCGATGTATCCAAGTCCTAGAGTTATTAGAACTCCCACAACCAATGCCATTATTCCACCGTAAGGATTATCTTCACCTAAAAAAGGTATGGTATAATCTGGCATTGGCGCTTCATAAATTCCTGATTCTTCAGTTGTGGATACGTCTTCTGCAGTTTTTTCAAGCCCGTCAGGGTTGCTTGAAGCAATAAACGGTGCTAGAACTGCGATTATTATGCAGATTGCTAAGCCTGCTAGGACTAGTTTTTTGTCTTTGGGACTCATTTTGCTGCAGCCTCCATTGATTCAGATTTAACTTCTTCAACGTTTTTCTTCCGGTTCCATGCCAGTAAATCAGGCCTTACACTTTCAAGTCCCATAATTACTACTACTGTTAGGACTGCTTCGATGATTCCTATTAATGCATGGTATAATCCCATCATTTCAAGTCCGGGTACAAGCGGGAATGTTCCGGCTAGCCACATTTCTACTGCAACTGCTTCAGCTGCTAAGAAAATAGATAACCATGATGCTATGGCTATTGCAGGTATTTTTCCTATTGATTTTCTCAGGGCTTTAAATGTGAAAAGTCCTACGAAACCGCCTATAATTCCCATGTTAAGCACGTTAGCACCTATTGTTGTTATTCCACCATCTCCGAAGAATAAACCTTGAACAAGTAGTACTAAAGTAAATATTATAACCGCTGCTTCAGGGGCCATGAATACAAGTGCAACTAATGCTCCCCCTACCATATGTCCACTCGTTCCAAAGGCTATAGGAATATTCATAGACATTATAGCAAATATACCTGCAGCTAAAACTGCCATTAAAGGAACTGACTTTTCATCAAGGTTCTTTCTGGCCCATTTCTGTGAGAAGTACAGTGCCACAATAAGAATAACAAAATAAATGGCACACTGCCACAAAGGTATAAATCCATTTGGTATATGCATATTTTCAAATCCTCCTTTTTCTTTATAAGGATCATTTTTAAGTTAATGGAGTATTACTAAACCTAATTTTAGAGGACGAAAGTTAATACTCTATTTTAACGCTCTATGACCCTTAACTCTCCATCTATGCCTCTTATTTTTGATCATATAAAGTTTTCTATGAGTATTACTAAAACTCTTTTTTTACGATTAAAAGTAATAAAGAAAGTATTACATAATTATCTTTTTCAAGATTGAACGTAATAACAGCGCTTTTCAGTCCAATGACAATAAAAAAAATTAAAATCTATGCAAATTTTGCTATATATGATTCAGCCTGAAGTTTTTTAAGGTGTGAAACTGTAGTTACAGCTCCAGAACCAACAATTTTACAATAAAGCCACTATCTCTAAAAAATATTGTCTATGATTATTCTATTCTTTATAAACTTCCAATTTGATTGAAAAAATAGTAGAAAAAAGAAATTTTATCAATAAATAAATCATCCTCCTTCAACCATGATCATTTTACCACTGCTAGGATCTTTATATACAGTTCCCATTTGTACATAACCTTTTCCTTGTCCAGATTGGCTTTGTGGTGTACTGTTTAGTTGTTTACCCTGCTGGATTTCTGCTGCTTTTTGCATGGATTCCATGGTTTGCTTTTTTTCTTCAGGGGTTGAATCACTGAAAACCACATCCTGCATGTTCCAGGACAATACCAGGAATATAAGGAACCCTACAGCTAAAACGAGCATTGCATCTACTAAATTAGATGTACCTGCCATTGGATCTTCTTCTTGAGCATTAAGTAATCTGCGCCGGTTTTTTCGAAGCATTTTCTAAGACCTCCAGAACAGATTCTGCCAGTGTTTCAAGTGTTGAAAGATTATCTTCATACCATCTTCTTCTAACCTTTGAAATAACATATGCAACACCTCCTGCAGCTATACCAACAACCGTAGTATCAAAAGCAATTATTATTGCCTGTGCAAGAGCGTTTATATCACCAGAGCCTAAAGCTGCTAATCCAGGACCCATTGGTATTAATGTACCCATAAGTCCAAGGGTTGGGCCAAGTCTTGTGACAATGTCTGTTTTTTCAAGGCTTTTAGCTATTTTATATTCTTCATTTTCAATTAACTTCCTTGCAAGGGATTCCCTTGATTTTAAGCCTATATCATCAGATTCTACAATACTTATCAGTATTTCCTTATTATTTTCAGATAAATTACTCTTTTCAATCACTTCCAGTACATGTTCCGGTGTGCCGGGGTTTGAAAAATCTTTTATAATCTTTTTAACATCCCCAACATCAAATTTAACCCTACCCGAATATTCTGAGAGCAGTCCTCCAAAACTAATTATTGCATAAACCATGAAGGCAAGTAAACCTATAATAACCGGTATAAGAAGACTTTGTGATATAACATGCAAAGCTGCGCTCAACATTTCACTTCCAGGAATTGTAACCATTGAATCACCTCATTTATTTTTGTATCAAAAAACTCCTTTTTTTAGCCAAATAAAACCCAATAAAAATCAGTATAAGTGCGCAAATCACTGCATAAATCAACGTTTCAACAGATGGTACACTTATAGGGCTCATTTGAGACTTAAAAATAGAAGTTATATTAGGAACTGCAATAGCCAATATTAAATAGCAAAATCCAATAAAAAGGATAGAATTAGCCAACAAAACAGAACAACGTATTTTAGGAGTCTTTATTATAGTCCCAGATGTGAAATAGAACACCAATATAGTTACACTCAAAAAGATAGCTGTGATTAAACTTGCATATATTATAGAAATTTCTTTCAGAGGATATATTAACACAATTGTAGTTAAAACTGCCCCCCAACAGCAGGGAAAAAGTGTACACAGAAACAATTTTCCCAATTTTTTACTATTTTTTGGACGTATTTTCCACATTTTAACAGCTGTTAAACCTGTAAATATCATTATAAAAGATACAGCCATGAATATAATTGAATTATATTCAATTATCGCTTTGTAAATTGTATCAAAATATAAGGACATATATGTTAAAATAAACATCCCCATGCCACAACTTATAGTTATAACCGTTGAAAACTTTTTTGAAGTATTTCCAGACCGCATTGTAACTCCAATTATAGTCCCAAATGCNNAATAGCCCTATTAACTCTAACATAGTAATCAGTCCGATTTTACGTCCCCTACATATATAATACTTTCTATTTTATTTTTATTATTACTTTTAGCTTTAATTAAGGTCAATTCGTAATACCAAGTCATTAAGTATTACATTCAATTAAACAAACCCTCGTTTTTATTACTTTAAAAGCTTAAAATCATAAAATCTGTTACTTCACGCATTTAAAAAAATAAATAAAAGAAAAAGGTTTATTTTCTAAAAAGGTTCAC
Source organism: Methanobacterium sp. UBA8 (assembly GCA_002509665.1). GTDB lineage: Archaea > Methanobacteriota > Methanobacteria > Methanobacteriales > Methanobacteriaceae > Methanobacterium_D. Next base: position 10,792 of record DADN01000166.1, on the reverse strand, counting down.
TAAGTCTGTTTTGAAATATCCTGCACATACTAAACCAATTACAAGAATAACTCCCAGTAATGCTGCTAATGGCATATCTTCAGAAGATCCAGATGGAGTTTCTGGTTTAGTAATTTCATACGCTTTTTGTCCTTGCCCACCAGAACTTTGTCCTATGTTTGACTGTCCTTCATTTGATCCTACACTTGTACTTGTCTTTGCTGATACATCCTTCCCGGAAACAGATGAATTTGACTGTATATGCCCATTTTGTGGGTCATTCGCTGGTTTTGATGTTTCATCAGTAGGTTGTGGAGCAAATGCAGCATTCAATGTTGAAGCATACATTTTACTCTTAAATTGAGCTAAAAGGCGCGGATCCATATTCTGCATAATAAACTGCATCATATCCATGTCAAAGTAAGAACCACTTCCTCCATGTGCTATAACGGATTTAGCATATAAATTTACTAAATTTTTTATTGCATCCTTATCCTCATTCCAATTTCCATTTTTAGCGGCTTGAAGCATAGCATAAGCCTGATCCTGCCTAGCATGAGGATTGTATTTTTCGAAATATGCATCTATTCCTAAATTGTTGACATCTCTAAACCATGTATCATAGATCGATTGGAATTGATCACTAGTAATAGCATTTGGGTCTAAAATGTCCCAGGCAAGTGTATTTTTAACAAAGTCCAGGAAAATACCGGGTCCAGCCGGACCTTGATTCATCAGGGCTTTAATCCATAGTGGATTATTGTATGTTGTTCTTAAATCTTTGGCTAAAGATTCAGCTAATGTTTCTGTTGTTGGCTTATTGGGGTTTTCCAAATTGTTTATTATCGCTTCAGGAGATTTGCCACTAATTTGAGTAATAACCGAAATTAAGCCCCCAAAATACGCATAATAATCGTCATCACCAAGCAGATCGTTAGCATTCACGTCTCTGCTGAAAACTGCCATATTAGTTCCATTGAGGATTGCTGTGTAAAGATCTACAAGAATTTTTGAAGTCGCATTTGAACCATATAAATAACCAAATGTATTTACATAGGTTTCAATGACTGCCTGCATGTTTTTTCCACTTTTACCCAGAGTAATTTCTGTTAGCGGATTATGGTGGTTTCCTGGTTCTTGAGAAAATATTCTGGACGTTGAAAGTTGTTTAGCTGTTTCATCACTGTAGCCTTTTTTAATAAGCATCTGATAGATACTATTTGAATGAGTTTTAATGTAATTTGTTGTACTGTTGCTTGTTGAAGCATATCTTACAGCAGTATCGAGTACATCCAGGACGCATTTATAATCGTTTAAGTAGAGAGAAGTTGTAGTGATTACAACATCGATTATAGGCCTCCCAAGGTTAGGAATTACTTCTGTACCATTAACATATCCATTATTATCCCATTTAGGTTTTAAACCCATCAAATAGAGTGCTTCTGCTTCCATTACGCCCTTATCTTGAATTGAATGTGTAGCCCACAGCATGAATGCTACTTTTTCTGGATATTTCCCATGCTGTTTATAATAAGAAGACAGCATTTCATCTACCAGTTTTACAGCGATATTCCATGCTTCCTTGGTGGGTAATGTTCGTGGGTCGAAGGAATACATGTTATTTCCTGTAGGAAGCACATTTGGATTTATAATAGGATCCCCAATATTAGATGCAGGAATATAACCTCCATTCAGTGCTTTCAAGGTACTGTTGATTTCGTTAGTTGCCAGTTCAAGGTTATTCATGTATATTATGGCTAGATTGAGGTAGGCAGTTAAATCGGTTTTTGTATAATTTAAAACTGCATTTTGAGCATTTTCAGCAGTCATTTTATCGAATAAAACCTTTTTAAGTAGTAGATATACTTGAGCATNNAAGTGATTTGCATTCATGTAATCTCTAAATTGGTAGCCTAAAAGAGATTGTACCATGTAAATAGAATTATTTCCTCCGGGGGGTTCACCAAGTACGTGTAATCCAAGTGTAATGTATTCTGATTGTATTTCCTGCAGATAATCTTGCAGTTCGATAGCGAACTGATCGAAATCCTTGATAGTAGATAAGTTTACATTCATATCTTCATCAAGATGAAGAGTCTTGGTCAGCTGCAAAATCGTGTTTTTAAGTTCTGCCTTGATGGATGCCGACGTTGATTGATCGAAATATGTATTCAACTTCTGGTTCAGTATTGTTAAATTACCATAAAGCCCTGAAATAGTCATAGTCGGTATTAAATGACTGATCATTACCGCACCTTGTCTTCTTTGAGGTAAAGTAGATTCACTTCCCTCCACAGTAAATAGATAGATTACAGGCATGTCTTGACTTACAATTGCAGGCCAATCATTTTCACAGTCTAAACCAGTAGCACTTTTTCCAGGTAACCATGCCACAGTACCGTGTCTTCCAAAGTTGATTACTGCATCAGCATTATACACGTTATTTAACCAGAAATAGAATGCCAGATACTGATGAGTTGGCGGTACACTGCCGCTGTGATACATCACATCATTATTTTGAGTGTAACCACGAGATGGTTCAGGAGCTAGAATAATGTTCCCATATTGAATTACAGGTAAAACTAAATATCTTGTACCATTTTTAGTATAAACCATTATATCTCCAGGTGTTTCACCCCATGCATCGATGACTTCCTGCCTTTTTGCAGCATTGAGCTTGTTAAACCATGCCAAATATTGGGATTCTGGAACTAAAACGACAGGATAATTTTCAACCAGCTTTTTAAGGTCTCCAGGCGCCCAGTTACCAATATTTGAACCCTGGTTCCCTATAATCACGGCGAGTTCTTCTGCTGTAGGAATNNTCTGATGATTACTGCAAGTTCGTCTGCTGTCGGAATTTTTTTATTTCCTAAATTATAGCCGCTGTCTTTCAAAGCCTTTAAAAGATTCACTAAACTGGCATATGCATCTAAATGTCCTGCACTAACTCCAGAACTTAATCCTGGCTGTGAAGTCCAGTATATAATAGCTATTTTCTTATTGACATTTGATTTGTATTTAAGGTTTATTTGAGCTATTGATCTTTCAATTATCCAGTTTATTTGTCTGGTAATTGGAACTGTCTGAGCTATTCCCCTAAAATTTGTTTCTGTGGTTGCAACAACAATTGGATCAATTATACCCTGTTTTTCTCCATTTGTAACTGAGTATGCAAATGTAGCGGAGCCTATTCCCTGAGTAGCATTCAGCCATTTTTCATATGAATCTTCATAGGTCAGTGCTTTAATAATAGGGACATTCATGGAAATTAATTCAGCCATTGTATCATTATATGACCGTATCATATCCCATCCCGCAGCACGATAATGTACAACTAAATCTGGAAGGAATTTTCCTTTATAAACCAAAAAAGTGTTTATATCTACTTGACCTAAAGGATATGTTTCATGATCAAGGAAATAAGGGATTACATTGTATCCTTTTGCTTCAAATCCCCGGATTAATGCATCCACAGATGTTGTATCTACTTTATTATATGAAAATTGACCAAACATAACTGCTACAGTTGGTTTATTTGAATTGTATTTTTTGTACCATGCCAGATAACNNACGGGTCAAATTTGAAAATATTTTGTCCGCATCTGGATGGTAAATACCAACTTTAACTACGGTAGCAGGACCTTGATAAGTATCTGTTACTCCAAGAAAATTCACTGAAATATATTTAAGCATATTTTTTACATTTTCTGGGGATATATTGTTCCAGTACTGTCTGATAATAGAAAGCTTCGCAGAATCTACATTTGTCGGATTTGCCATGTAGTAAGTTGTTGTAATGATCACAGGTATATTCTTGGCTTTTGCTTCCTCTATTAAAGGAGTTATTTTATCTAAATTTGGTGTTGATGTGTATAAATAGTCAATAAATACTATGTCATACTTGGTAAGGTTGAGACCCGCTGGAAGATTTTTAAGTAAATAGACTTCAGTTGTAAAGTGGGTGTTTTGATCTAATGCTGTCATTAAAGTGTTTGATACTGATGAAGAACCTGTAAATAAGAAAACTGCTTTTGGTTTTCCTAATTTAAAATTAGCAGTTTCTTGCATCATTGTTGAATTATTTGAAGTATATTGATATATATTTACCATTTGGGATGATGATTTATGCTCAGGATAACTAGCCGTAACATTAAATTGAGTTAAATTACTTAGAAATCTCAGTTCATATTTACCCTCATTATTGGTTTGAGTAACACTCAGTTTATTTCCATTATTTGATACAGTCACATTTACTCCCGGAAAGGGTTTACTAGTGACACAATCGAGAACATGACCCGTAATTCTAACCTCTTTTAATGAACTATTTTTTTGAGAGGAGTTACTGAGATTAGTTGAATTTATTGTGCCTCCAGAATCACCATTTATAGTAGTATTTGCTGAAGAAACCGTTCCACACAGCGCCAATATGAAAATAAATGTTACTAATAGTAATATAACTTGTTTTTTAATATATTCACCTCCATTTGAATTATAAAAGGATTTTAAAACCTACCACTATTTAATACTTTTTATTACTCTTTTATTATTACTTTCAGGTAAAAAATAGGTAGTTCAGTAATAAAAATTATGTAAAATTATTACAATTGAAGTAAGTAACATTTAATTCGTAATAAATCTGTCCAAAATTAGATGAAATCAATAAAATAGAATATACAAAACTAATAGCAAAATAAGAAATTTTATAATTTTTTTAAATAGATTATATTTAAAAATGGATATATTCAAATTAGGTAGCCCTATTTTAAGAATATATTAAAATATATTTTATAATAATACGCTTTTAACGCATTATTAATCCAAGAAATGGTTCAAATAGACTTTAAGACATTAGGCAAAAATAATATTTAATGTTATTACTAAAACCATTAATAATTCCTAAAAAAGTATTAAAATGTAATAACTAAAATGAATAAAAAATATTTATTCTAAATCCTTTTTAACAAAAATAAGATTCTCATCAAAATTTAAAATATACTCTTCAGTTCGCCAGTTGAGCTTTTTTAAAGCTTTTTCTACAGTTTCTAAATTCTCTTTATTATATGGAAAAGTAGTCCATGCAACACATGTTGGTTTCCTTTCAAAA
>DADN01000166.1:0-5680 GCA_002509665.1 Methanobacterium sp. UBA8 | reverse complement strand
TTATATCCCTCAAAAAGTTTATAGGGCAAATACATTTGAGCGAAAAATAATTGCCCTATACTTTTTAATTGCTAAGGTATGTTTTGGGTTAATTTTCATGTCCTAAGGACATTAAGGGGGAAACTCATGGCAGAGGCAAATTAATAATTAAAGAAGGTATTTTAAACCATTCGTAATACTTAATCAACCCTTTGCCATTACAAAGAAAGATTAGCGCTTTTTGTATATAATACTTTCTATTTATTTGGTATTATTACTTTCAGGGCCAATTTGGATAGAATCTTAATACTTATATAAAAAGTAATAAAAATAGAGGTACTCTAATAATAACTATAACAAAGTTTTTTCAACAAAAATCAGGTTTTCATCATAGTTTAAATTGTACTCTCTCCTCTCCCAATCCAGTTTTTCTAAACAGTTCTTTACAACTCTTAAATTAAATTCATTGTAAGGAAATGTCGTCCATGCTATGCAGGAACCTTTTCCTGCAAAATCAGTGTTTAATATTGTCAGTTTTTCTATTACTTCAGATTCAGCTAGGCAGTTGTTCTCCACTTTCATTCCCCCCAAGAAAATTGGAAATTAATATAAAAATAACAATTAATATCCCATATTCTCAAAACTATTGCTTTTTCAATGCTAATTTTTAGCTTTCCTCTGCATTAAGGAGGAAAAGCATGGCAAAGTCATCGAATCCAAGATTTTTAACATGTGTCAAAACTGGATTCAAAATATAAAATAAACTTTTACATAGATTTTAATACATGTATTCTACTTAAAGTAATACAAATCTAGTCTTTGCCATTACAAACACAAATTATAATTTTTTCACATATAATACTTTCTATTTGAAGTTTATTATTACTTTGAAAACCAATTTAGACAGAATAGTAATACTTACACCAAAAATAATGCTCCAATATAATGAATATCTCTATTAACATTCAGATTTCTAAATAATCCAATACAAAGTTAAATACTTAAAAATACGCATACAATAACTGAAAATTTCACTTATAAAACTCTTAAATTAAAAAAATAAGAATGANNCTTTTTAAATATCGTATTACATCTAAATAAATGATAAAAATAACTTAAACTATTTACCATTCCTTTTTGAGATTTCAAAACCAGCTTCCTCAATTTTCTCTTTCAAAATGTCTTTAGGCCTCTTCAATATAGATGGATCTTCAATTATTTCTTTTGAATACCTTAAAAGCTCTGAATCTTCAATTAGTTCCTTTGAATGCTTTACCAATTCTAATTCATTTATTATTTCACTTGATTCTTCAAGTATATCCTGCGGTGCCGGTATTATATCTGATTCCTGAATTATTTCTTTAGTTTCAGTGATTTTTTTCCTGTAGATGCCCACTGGAGAAAGTATAAGTATAATTATGCTTAAAAGTGCCCCTAACATCATTATCAAGTGCATTCCACTGGTAAAATTATATGCTGCCAGGTCATAGAGCTGATTCTGCTGTAAAGCATCTGGACTTATGGTGGTATACAACAGTATACCTGCAACTGATACTCCAAATACCATTCCCAGGTTTCGCATGGTTACTATGATGCTAGAAGCTAATCCTTTCTTCTTATCAGGAATAACAGTCATAATTGCCCTGTTATTTGGGGCCTGGAAGATTGCAGCACCTACCCCTAAAAGGGCTAGTCTCCACACAACATCAAAGACATTAGAGAACATGGTAAGAGACGTCATGGAATAAAACGCTAAAGCACTTATTAATGCCCCCATAATTGCTAAAGGTCTTGAACCTACCCTATCAGCCAATGTCCCACTTACAGGAGCTAGAATCATCATAACTATTGGATTTGCTATTAATACAGCTCCAGTTAATGCAGGATTACACAGCAGTACCTTCTGCAGGTAGAAAGGCATGATAAAGAGAATCATATACATACAGATATAATTGAAGTACAGACTGAGGTTAAATGCAGAAAATGTCTTATTTTTAAATATTTCAAGGTCCAGAAGAGGATCATCCGCCCTTTTCTCATTCCAGATAAACAAAATTAAAGTTATTACAGCCACAAGAGTCATTATTATTGTCAAAGCATCTAATTTTGAGGTTTGAATATCATTAAGCAGGTATACCACAGAAAAAAGGCAAAAGTACTGTAATATTGCCCCAGAAACATCTAATCTAGCTGGTTTAGTCTCGTCTCTTTTTAACACTTTATAACAGAGCAGGAAGCTGGTTATGCCCATGGGAATATTTACCAGGAATATAGTCTGCCATCCAAAAAAGGTTTGTATTAACCCTCCAATTGCTGGACCAATCGCTAAACCTGCAGATATTGCTACGGCATATATACCTAAAGCTTTACCCGTCTGACTGGGTGGAAAAGCACTTTTAACCATACCCATGGAGACTGACAGCATCAATGCAGCTGCAATACCCTGCATGCCCCTGAAAATTATAAGGAAAGTTATTGAAGGGGATAAACTGCATAAAACTGACGTAATGAGAAAAGTAACNNAAAACTGACGTAATGAGAAAACTAACCAGGCCCACCATATATATTCTTTCATGACCATAGAAATCACCTAAACGGCCGAATAATAAGACAAAGCCCAGTAAATTAATTAAATATGCAGTTATTACCCACTCTGAACTCGCAATACTTGTAGAAAAGAAAGCAGTAATTGTAGGTAATGAAACATTGACAATACTCGCGTTAATAGGCACCATTATGGTCCCTATAGCAATTGCAAATAATATTCGCCATTTTCTCTCTAAAACATTCAAAACAGTTTCACCTGAGTATGAAATAGGGCCCTACTTAACTCTATTTTATATAATAAATTGTTAATAAATATTTTGAACATATTGATCCTTAAAAATTTAACCAGTTATTATGTATTTAAAACATATTATACCATCAATTACATTAAAAACAATGGAACTAAGCTCTATTGAGTTAAATAAGACATAATAGTTACTTTAAAATAAAAAATAATTGAAATAAAGTTATTCGTCAAAGACTGTAACCTTATTCATTACATCGTTCTGTTTTATTTTGTTTACAACATCCATTCCTTTAACAACTTTACCAAAAACAGTGTGTACTCCGTCAAGGTGTGGCTGTGGGGAATGGGTAATGAAAAACTGACTACCGCCGGTGTCTTTACCTGCATGAGCCATGGAAAGAGCCCCTGTACCGTGTTTGTGAGGGTTTATTTCACATTTTATAGTGTAACCCGGTCCACCAGTTCCATTTCCTTTAGGACATCCGCCCTGGATGACAAAATTAGGGAGCACCCTGTGGAACGTCAGACCATTGTAAAATCCTTCGTTTGCAAGCTTCTCAAAGTTAGCTACTGTATTTGGAGCTTCTTTATCAAAAAGTACGAGCTCTATATTTCCTTTATCAGTTTCAATTATCGCTTTTTTCATTTTTTCACCAGTGATTAATTTATAATCAAGTAAAAAGTTTTAAAATTATTAATCAAACTCAATTTGTAGAAAGTAGCGCCAAATATTTCAAATACTTTCTAATTTCATTAATTATTAAACATAAAATAATGTTTAATGAGATATTAAGATAGATATTTTATCATATTATATATGAATTTAACTACATTTAATCTTTAAATTAACAGATATATGTTTGAAAAAATGATATGATAACTTAAAATTATGTTTTATTCTTTAGGCCCATAAAATTTCTAAATTTTCCGGATAATTTAATAGTGCACAGAACAAATTAATTTCGTAAAATAAATTTCAATTATGTAATAAAATTTTATACTTATATGTTACAAAGGTGATTTAATGAATACGGAAGAAATTATGGCTTTAGATAAAGAGTACGTCATGCAAACATACGGACGGTACCCTTTGGCCCTTGCAAAGGGACAGGGATCTCTGGTTTGGGACGTTGAAGGTAAAACATATATTGACTGTTTTGCAGGGATTGCCGTAAACAACGTAGGACATTCACATCCAAAGGTTGTAGAGGCCATCTGTAACCAGGCTAAAAGGATGATTCACTGTTCCAATATATATTATACACAGGAACAGGTAGAATTAGCAAAACTGCTTACTGAGGTTTCTCCACACGATAAAGCATTCTTCTGTAACAGCGGTGCAGAAGCAAACGAAGGGGCCGTGAAACTCGCACGGAAATTTACAGGAAACGGCGAAATAATTGCCATGGAAAACTCATTCCACGGGCGAACTCTTGCCATGATTACAGCTACAGGCCAGCATAAATACAAAAAGGGATTTGAACCTTTATCTCCAGGGTTTACACATGTTCCTTTTGGAGATATCGAGGCCGTTGCAGAAACTATAACCGATGACACAGCAGCAGTTCTGGTTGAGCCAATACAGGGTGAAGGAGGAGTTATAGTACCTCCAGAAGATTATTTAAAAGAACTTAAAGAACTATGTGATGAAAATGACGTTCTTTTAATTTTCGACGAAGTGCAGACCGGTTTTGGAAGGACTGGAGAAATGTTTGCATCCGACCTTTTCGATGTAACTCCAGATATAACCACCGTTGCTAAAGCTTTAGGTGGAGGATTCCCAATAGGTGCAGTACTCGCCCAAGAAGAAGTAGCAGATGCATTTGAACCTGGAGACCATGCAGCAACCTTCGGTGGAAACCCGGTTGCATGTGCTGCTGCAAAAGCGTCAATTGAAACTATAATCGAAGAAAGTCTCCCTCTAAAAGCAAAAGAAATGGGAGAATACTTTATGTACAAGCTTAATGAACAGAAAAAACTGTACGGGATAGTTGAAGATGTGCGCGGTGCTGGTTTAATGATTGGAATGGAAATAGATATTGACTGTTCCAATATCGTGACCACTGCAAGAGAACAGGGTGTTCTTATAAACTGTACAGCAGGTAATGTTTTAAGGTTTTTACCACCACTTAATATAGATAAAGGTCAGATAGACACTGTTACTTGTGTTTTAGAGACTATTTTAAGTGACCTTTCTTAAATTTTATTTTTTTTAGAGATATTTTTCAAATTTGAAAAATAACCATTAATTCCATTTTTTCCCCATGCAAATGATTTTTATGTTAGAAAATTTTAACCACAAGTACGATAATAAAAAGTCCAAGAACAATCGGACCTAATTGTATTCTATGAATGTATCCTAGATTTGATTTTGGCCCCATACCTACCTTTTTAAATGAAGATCTAATACTTCAGAAGCACCACAGAACTCATTAATATTATCAATACCTCTTACAATACCAGTTTCAGGGTCAATACAATGAAATCATTGTAATAATGTTAATTTAGTTTAAAACATCTTCTAAGATTTCAAATTCCATCAAAACAGAGTTTATAGAAGTATATGTACCACATGAACCATAGGTGACAGGGACATCCAAATAAGGTTGGAAAGGACAATGCAAGAGTTTATCCTGAAAAAATCAGAAAATATAGATAAGAAAAAAGCACCTTTGAAGCCAGCAGAATAGTTGACAATGAGAGAAGTTTTGAGAATACAGCTGAAAAATCTTAGAAAATTAATTTACTGAAAAGATCTGAATCTAATTGGAAATAGTGAACGATAAACATCCTAACTGCACCCAATGATGAGAAATTAAACCGTATTGTCTGATTTGTAAATTAGAGCTATAGATCTAGAGAAAAATATGTAGATGTAGGGGGTTATAATTAATAGATCAATTAATC
>DADN01000292.1:249-6831 GCA_002509665.1 Methanobacterium sp. UBA8 | reverse complement strand
TGAAGAAATTAATAGAAAAAGGTTCGCTTGTCTTCTTTATAGGTGGAGATAACTTTATGTCTCCATGTAATGGACTTAGCCCCGAAGGACTTTTAAAAATAGTGGAAGAAATTGAAGACGAGACTAACATAGCACTTAAAGCAGGTATAGGAAAAGCTCCTACTGCTGAAAAAGCCGCTAATTTGGCAGATCTAGCTCTTGAAGAGATAAGAGGTGGAGTTACCTACGATCTTGTCCACGTTATGAACAAAAAATAGCTGATTAATTATTTTATTTATATTTTTACTCTAAATTAATAATTTTTTTAAAGGTGATTTTATTGAAGTTTTAGCGCCAATGGCGGGAATAACCGATGGAAATTTTTGCCTGAAAGTGGCTTCTTACGGTTTTGACATGGTGACCCTTGGTGGCTATAACTTGGATAATCAAACTATAGCTGCAGGGTGCAGTATTATCAAACGGGGAAGGCAAGAGTTTGACATAAATGAAGAAAATGTGATACCTTCTATTAAAAAAGAAGCAGATATAATTAAAAATTCATGGAACGGACTAGTCTCTGTTAATTTACGTTCAGTTTCATTTGAACCTATGGTTGAAGTATCGAAATTGCCCGGAATTGATGTGGTGGAAATAAATGCACACTGCAGACAGCCGGAGATAACTGAAATTGGCTGCGGACAGGCACTTCTTTATGATACCAAAAACTTATACAATTTTATAAAAAATGTAGTAAAAAAAGCTGAAAGTAAAGTATCAGTCAAGATCAGAGCAAATGTTCAAGATGTAGATGATATTGAAGTTTCAAAAGCTGTTGAAAAAGCTGGCGCTGATTATCTGCATGTAGATGCTATGAAACCAGGATACAACCATGCAGATTACAACATTATACAGGCAATTAAAGAAAACACTGAAATATTTTTAATAGGTAATAATTCTATCCGCGATCTTAAATCTGCGCGTGATATGCTTTCTGCTGGTGCAGATGGGATATCACTAGCAAGAGTTACATTAAAAGGAAGCGTTCCTTTTGATCTATCTCAACTATAATATTGAATTTTATTAGTGTATTTACGATCAAATATATAACATATTTACTGCAAACTTATATCCAAAGGTGATTGCATGTCTTTTATAGAATTAGAAAACGTCACAAAAACATTTGGTGGCGTGGAAATTTTAAAAAATTTGAATATAACTATAAATGAAGGCAGCGTATTGGGAATTTTAGGTAGAAGCGGCGCTGGAAAATCAGTATTTATTAACATGCTTCGTGGAATGAAGGAATATAGGCCGGATAAGGGTAAAATTATCTTTAATATCGCATTTTGCCCAAAATGTTATCGAGCTGATCCTCCATCAAAAGTGGGACAAAAATGTTCCTGCGGAGGGGAATTTGAAGCAGAACGTGTTGATCTATGGGATACTGATAGGAAAATATATGCTGCAATTAGAAAAAGAATTTCAATAATGTTACAGAGGTCATTTGCTCTTTATGAAGATGATACTGTAATTGATAATGTATTAAAATCTATTAATGGTCATGATGAGGAAGAAAGTACTTATATGGCTATAGATCTCCTTGAAATGACGCAGATGACTCACAGGATAACTCATATTGCAAGGGATTTAAGTGGTGGAGAAAAACAAAGGGTAGTACTTGCAAGACAAATAGCAAAAGAACCTATGGTATTTCTTGCAGACGAACCTACAGGTACACTTGATCCAAAAACTGCTGAACTTTTACACCACGCTTTGCTTGAAGGTGTAAAAGAAAAAGGCACTACAATGATTATAACTTCTCACTGGCCAGAAGTTATGAGAAAACTTTCTGATTATGTAATATGGCTTGAAAAGGGAGAAATAATAGATGAAGGTAACCCTGAAGAGGTTGTAGCTAGATTTTTAGAACAGGTTCCACTCCCTGAAAAGAAAGAAGAATTCGAAACTGGCGGCCCAATTATTGAAATGGAAGATGTCAAAAAGCATTATTATTCCATTGAAAGGGGAGTAATTAAAGCTGTAGACGGCATAACTTTGACTATTGGCGAAGGAGAGATCTTTGGTATTGTTGGTTTAAGTGGAGCTGGTAAAACAACTCTTTCCCGGATACTTTACGGGTTAACAGAACCGAGTTCGGGTAAGATATCTGCAAAACTTGGGGATGACTGGATCGACATGACTCAATCTGGTCCGCTTGGAAGGGGAAGAATAAAGCCTTATTTAGGTATTCTTCACCAAGAATATAGTCTTTACCCTCATAGAACTGTTTTAGGGAATTTAACAGAAGCTATAAGTTTAGAATTACCTGCAGAATTTGCAAAAATGAAAGCAGTATACACGCTTAAAGTAGTTGGATTTGATGAAGAATATGCTGCAAGCTTATTAGGTAAATATCCTGATGAATTAAGTGGTGGTGAACGCCACAGGGTTGCTTTAGCACAAGTTCTAATAAAAGAACCAAATATAATTATTCTTGATGAACCTACTGGAACCATGGACCCAATAACTAGAGTTCAAGTTACAGATTCTATAATAAAGGCGAGAGATGAATTAAGTCAAACTTTTGTTATAATATCACACGATATGGACTTTGTACTTGATGTATGTGATAGGGCTGCTCTTATGAGAGGTGGAAAAATCCTCAAAATAGGAGATCCAAAGAATATAGTAGAAGATTTGACTCCAACTGAAAAGAAAGAAATGCTTACTGAAGAATAAAATTAACATTTTTTTCAATTTTAATTAATTATTTAAATGAGTTTTACTGAAATGATTTTATAATTTTTCAGTTTTTAAAATGACAGATTTATAAGATTGTTATGGAGGAATATAATGGTATGGGAAGATTCACCGTCACACGTATGCAGAGGAGGGGACAAAAGGGCGTTGGCATTTTGTTGTCCGCCAGTTAAGCCTTGTCCAATTATATACGCACTTGAAGATGCAGATATCAGTTCTCAAGATTATATAGCAAAAAAAGAAGAATTTGGTAAAAAAACAAGATTGGGTCAAGGAGAAGGAACCTGCTTTGGTTCTCTTGTCTGGTGCTGTAAACCATCTAAACCATGTCCTTTAAGGGATATGGTAATGCGGAGGATAAACATGAGCTCTGATGAATACATGGAACTTAAAAAACAGTTATCTGAAGAGCTTGTGGGTGTATCTGAATCGTCACAGGAAGAAGTAAAGGCACTTGCGGATGCTTTTGATATTCCAGAAGAAGAAGCAACTACTATTCTTCAAGAATGTGGAAACGATTTAAGGATGGCTGCAAAAATTTTAAAGATGAAAAGCCTAGAATCAGGCAAATAATCTAGTACTTTAAATATATTTTATTTTTTACTTCAAATTGGTTTAATCTTAAAGGTTAAATCAATTAAATTTCAATTATGAATTATAGATTAACATGGGTTGGACACCTCTTTTCCTACAGAATCAACCGCTCGAAAATTTTAATGCTTGGGAAAAGGTTAAGCCAANNTGGAGATTTAAATATGGGCTGGACACCTCTTTTCATGCAAATGGAAAACAAAAATGTTTTAATTGTTGGTGCAGGGGAAGTTGGGACCCGAAGAGCCAGGAGATTCCTTGAATCAGGGGCTAATGTTACTGTACTAAATGAAGAGGTTTTAAGTGATCTAGTTGATCTTGGAGCTGTTTTCAAACCTTTAGGTGAAGTTGAAAAATGGGTAAACTGGTCCGATCTGGTGGTAATAGCCACTGGAGATCACAAACTAAATGAGCGCGTGGCAGAATTAGCCAAAGGAAAGCTTTTAAATAGGGCAGATTATCCTGATGAAGGTAATTTGATTGTTCCATCTACTTTTTCTATAGGTGACGTGCAATTTTCGATATTTACCAGTGGAAAGAGCCCTCTTATGGCAAAAGAGTTAAGAAAAAGAATACAAAAAGTGATACTGGAGGAAGATATTTTGCAGTTGGAACTCCAGAATTTCACAAGAAACATTTTAAAAGAAAATATGAATGATCAAAAAAAACGTAGAGATTATTTATATAAAATTTTAAATGATAAAAACATAAAGGAATACCTAAGACAGGGAAATTTAGATGATGCTAAAAAATATATAAAACAGCAGTTAGGGGATTAATACTACCATTTACAAAATCCCATTGATTTCCAGTGGCTTTAATAATTTTAAATATTATTCGGGGGCGTAAAATGATTCTAAATATCAGAATCGACCATAATACGGCAGATATATGTACAATGGAAAAGTCTACTTCTCAAATGGGGGAAATCTTTGCAAAAATCAAGGATGAATACTCGATATATGAATATCTCCAGATGAAAACATGTAATCGTGCTGAGCTTTATTTAGTTTTAAATGATTGTTATATTGATGATATTGATTTTCTTGATTTTGTAGTTGAAGCTGATGATGATGCATTAAATCACCTTTTAAGGCTTTCTTGTGGATTAGAATCTATGATAATAGGTGAAGATCAAATATTGGGGCAGATAAAAGACGCGAGAAAAAAACATCTTAAAGAGGGCTATGCCGGGGAGCTTTTGAATACTATATTTACAAAGGCTGTCCATGTTGGCCAGGTAGTTCGAAAGAAAACCAATATCAACAAAGGATCCATTTCAATAGGTTCTGCAGCAGTAGAACTTGCAGAATCGGTGCATGGGGATTTGAAATGTAAAAAAGTTCTTGTAATCGGCGCTGGAAAAATGGGAACTCTCGTTGCAAAAGCACTGGTCCAAAAACATCTTAAAGCCATTGTCGTGGCAAATAGAACTCATGATCGTGCTGTAGACCTTGCAAAAGAGCTTGGCGGATATGCAATCCATTTTGATAGGCTTGACGAGGCTATGAGTGATGCAGATGTTATAATAAGCGCTACTGGAGCACCTCACCCTATTTTAACATGTGAAAAAATTAAAAATGCTGTTTCACCCGAGAAACTGGAGAAGCTTGTAATAGTAGATATTGCAAATCCAAGAGATGTGGAAGAAGATGTTAAAAAACTTGGAGTTAAGCTGTTTAACATAGATGATTTAAGGGGAATAGCTGATAAGAATAAAAAGTTAAGGGAATCTGAAGCTAAAGATGCTGAAAAAATCATCGAGGATGAACTTTTACTCCTTAAAAAATCGTTAAAACGTCTTGAAGTGGAATCTCTTATCTCGGATATAAGGAGAAATGCAGAAAAAATACGGTCTCATGAAACTGAAAAAGCATTTAGAATGCTTGGGGATATAGACGGCAGGGAAAAAATAGTGGAAGACCTTACTCAAGTGGTAGTGGATAAAATTTTCTGTGATATCATAAGAAATATCAAAAATGCCGCTGAAAATGATGACAAGGAATTAATTGAAAGTGCAAAAAATATTTTTAAGACTGTAAAAGAGTCTAAAAAGCATGATCTACCAAGCCAAAGTTTATGTGCAGTTAGAACTAAAGATGATGTATAAACTATTTTTAGTTGAAGTAATCCATTTTAAATTTGTAAAATCATTAATTCATTAAAGTTTTTTGTTATTTTATATCTTATCTTCCATTAACCTGTTTTTATCATCTATAACAAGCTTTGGTACTTTTATTATGTCCATTAAATTCATTTAATGCATTAATTTACATTAAATAGTTTAAGTGTAAATTAATTGAGAAAATCTTCATGATTCATTCTAAATTTTAATATTTGATGTTAAAAATTAGTTTAAATCAAATAAAAATGAGTTCTAATAATTATAGAAAAATTTAAATTGTTATGTATTAAATCCTTAATTGGATAGGATGAATCAAAAACTCAAACAATATTTAGGAACAATAATGCCTAATGATCAAATTAAGCAGATTTTAGAGGCATTTATAATTATTTTAATAATTTCAGACCTATTTTTAATTATCTTGATGAGTTTTACTGATATGCCTCCCCAGACAGTTGGCGTGATAATTGATTTTGATCTTTTTGTTTGTATTGTGCTGTTTTTGGAATTTGTAGTTAAAATGCGGAATGAAGAAAACAAGCTACATTATATGCGTAAAAACTGGATTGACATAGTCGCAATGATACCTGTAGATTTCCTGATATTATTTGCGGCAGATTATTTGGGTTTTATTCGATTCTTAAGGTTGGTAAGGCTTGTTAGGGTTTTAATACTCCTTAAAAAGGGTCAAAAAAATATTCTTGAGTTTTTAAAGAAAACTAAGTTAGTCCACGGCGCAGTCATATTTTTGTTTATTTTTGGAGCTGGAACAATTTCTTTCTTCTTACTGGAACATGGTTCAAATGGAGAGGTTGACAGTTGGGATGATGCTTTATGGTATGTTGTAGTTACGATAACTACTGTGGGTTATGGAGATATAAGCCCTGATTCTGTAGGCGGCCGCATGGTCGGTGCTATTATAATGATTGCGGGAGTATTCTTTATGAGCTTGTTAACGGCTTCATTATCCTCTATTATGGTGGAAAAGGAATCTAATGATGAACATGCTAAAAATTTAGCTGAAATGAAGGCGCAAATGGAAAATATGCGTCATGAAATGTTATCTGAAATAAATGAATTAAAGGAGATAATTAAAAAGAGTAAATAAAGTTATCTAAAATAAATGG